>CAMGDG010000006.1 GCA_946041635.1 uncultured Clostridia bacterium | reverse complement strand
ACCTAAGCCTTCGTCGGCAGCGTCAGATGTGTATAAGAGACAGGAATTATATTATCATTATTTTCCGTGCTTCTTGTTTTGGTTATTGTATTCGGAGCCGCAGTGTTTTGGTATTATCCGCATTACCGAAAGTTTAAAACGGATATAGTCCTTGATGAAAACACCGCTCCGGGCGAGGTAAGGATAATGAGCTGCAATCTGCGTTGTCTTAACCCTCAGGATTTGGGCAAAAAAAGCTGGTTTTACCGTGCCGACCTTATAATGAAAAATATTGAGAAGGAGCAACCGGGCATTATCGGTTTTCAGGAGGCTACCAAGTGGCAGTACGGCTATCTTTGCGATACGCTTAAAGGCTATGATTCAATCATAACCTACCGTGATAAGACATTTAATTCCGAGGGGTGTCCCGTGTTTTACAGAACCGATTTGTATGACCTTACCGATAAGGGTTCATTCTGGCTTTCCGAAACTCCCGACGAGATGAGCAAGGATTGGGGCGCCGCTTGCTACCGTATTTGCAGTTATGCTATTTTGAGAGATAAAGCCACATTAAAGGAATTCGTTGTGTTTAATACTCACCTTGACCATGTGAGCGATGAAGCCCGTATCAACGGCATCGGAGTTGTACTTGACAAAATTTCCGAATTTGGCGAAAAGCCTGCAATCCTTATGGGTGACTTGAATGCGGAGGAAAGCTCAGAAACATATAAAAGTGCTACTCAAAGCTTCCTTGATGTGAAATATGAAACACAAAATACAATGACAAGCTGTACATATCAGAATTGGGGAAAAGCCCTTAACCGAAACTGTATAGATTATGTTTTAATTTCCAAAACAGGATTTACGGTGAATTCCTATAAGGTTGTAAGAGATACATATGACGGTGTTTATCCCAGCGACCATTTTCCGCTTTCTGTAAGCCTTCTGCTCTCATAAATTTCATATGCAGCGGGAATGCAAAAACGCATTTCCGCTTTTTTCATGTTGACAAAAGAACAAATGTTCGGTATAATAATACCGAAACGGGGCGACATTATGGACAGAACTATACTTCACTGTGATTTAAACAATTTTTATGCGTCTGTTGAATGTGCAAAAAATCCCAAGCTTTTCGGCAGACCTGTGGCGGTTTGCGGAAATGAAGACGACCGTCACGGCATAGTGCTGGCAAAATCACAGCCTGCAAAGGAGTGCGGTATAAAAACAGGGGATACGGTTATTGAGGCGAAAAGAAAGTGTAAAGATGTTATAATAGTGCACCCCGATTTTGAATCGTATTACAATTATTCGGAGCAGGTTAAAGATATATATAAAAGATATACAGATTTAATTGAGCCTTTTGGAATGGACGAGTGCTGGCTGGATGTAAGCGGCAGCGAAATGCTTTTCGGCAACGGCGAACATATTGCGGATGAATTAAGAAAAACAGTACAAAAAGAAACTGGGCTTACGATTTCCGTAGGCGTATCTTTTAACAAGGTGTTTGCAAAGCTTGGCAGCGATATGAAAAAGCCCGACGCCACAACTGTGATTTCCCGCAAGGATTTCAAAGAAAAGATATGGCGTCTTCCCGCCGACGCGCTCTTGTTTGTAGGAAGAAAAACCTTTAAAACCTTGCAGAAATACGGCGTGGAAACCATAGGGGATATAGCAAATGCAAGCCCTTCCTTTATGCGTAAAATACTTGGTAAAAACGGTTTTGACCTTTGGCTTTATGCCAACGGAGCAGATACATCTCCCGTGTCTCATATGAATATACAGCCAACGCTTAAAAGTGTCAGCAGGGGAATAACCTGTGTTGAAAGCCTTGTGTCCGTTGCGGAAGCGGAAAGGGTGATTTCAGAGCTGTGCGTCAAGGTATCCAAAAGTTTGAGGCAGGAGCACCTGTTGGCAACAGGAGTGCAGGTTGCGGTAAAGAACGAGAGCCTGACCGTTCAGCAATATTCGTCAAATCTGGATTTCCCGACTCATAACGCCAAGGAGCTCTTTATTGAAGCTTGCTGTGTTTTGTCAAAAAATCACCGATGGAAAAACAATGTGCGTTCAATAACGGTCAGGGCGTATAACCTTATTTCAGACACAAGCTTTCAGCAGTTGACGGTTGATTATGACATAGAAGAGCACGATAAAATAGGTGCGATTGACGATACATTAACGCAGATTCGCAATAAATACGGAAATGATACGGTTTTCTGCGGTTGTCGGCTTTTCGGCACAAAAATGCCGACGGGTAAATCGGAACATTCCTCTTTGCCGCCGGCATCGTTTTAAGGTAACGGTAATAATCTGCCACGAGAAACCGTGGTTCGGATTTAAGCAAGTTCAAGCCATAAGTTTTCAAGGTCTTCAAGGGACGCTTCTTTCTCGCCGATTTCAGTCAAAAGGTCGGATAACCGTTGATAGTCGCTTGAAACCTCGGGGTCTTCACAGAGCATTTTTAACTCGTTAATTTCGCTTTGCAGAGCGTTTATTTCTTTTTCTGTATTTAAAAGCTTTGCACGCCGTTTTCTGTCAAGAGCCTTATTTTTTCTCGATTCATCGTAAGCGGCGGCATTTTCGCTTTTTTCTGCATTATTATACGCTTTCGCCGTATCTGTTTGCTTTAAATGCTCCTTGTAATAATCGTAGTTGCCGTTATAAATAACAACCTCTTCGGGCGTCATTTCCACGATTTTATCGGGTACCGAATTTAAAAGGTATCTGTCGTGAGATACGGCAATAACAGTTCCCTCATATTCTCTCAGCGCCTTTTCCAAAGCCTCTTTTGCCTTGTAGTCAAGGTGATTTGTAGGTTCGTCGAGTACAAGCACATTTGAACGCTCAAACGCAATAATACAGAGCGCCGTTTTAGCACGGTTAGCACCGCTCATTTCTTTTATGCGTTTAAAAACATCTTCACCCTCAATAAGAAAGCGGGCAAGCATACTGCGAATTTCATATTCGGTTTTTGTGGGAAATTTGCGGTGTACCGCTTCAAGCACAGTCATATTAAGGTCAAGAGAGGTAAGCTCTTGGTCAAAATACGATATTTTAACATTGCCGCCCCACTTAACAACGCCCTCATAGGGCGTCTTTTTCAAAATGGCCTTTAAAAACGAGGATTTTCCCACGCCGTTTTTACCCACAATGGCGATTTTTTCGCCTCTGGAAACCGTTAAATCCAGATTTTCAAAAAGAGTTCGTTTGTTGATACCCGTGCCCACGCTGAGTTTAAGACCTTTACATTCAAGAATAGTCTTGTGCGGTTCAATATCAAATGGGAAAGAAATATAAAGCTCTTTGACCGTTGGATTGGGCTTTGCCGCAAGCTCCGTTTTTTCAAGAGCCTTAACACGGGAACCTACGCTGTTTATACTGCTGGATTTTGCCAAGTTTTTCTGCACATAATCACGAAGCTGCGCTATCTCACGCTGTTGTTTTTCATATTCCTTTGTGAGAACCTTTATTCTTTCTTCCTTTTGCGTTAAAAATGAAGAATAGCCGCCTTTGTAGCGAACAAGCTCGCCGTTTTCTATTTCGCAAATATCCGAGGCAACGGCATTGAGAAAATAGCGGTCATGAGAAACTGTAATAACCGCACCCTTGTATTCGGAAAGATATTGTTCAAGCCAGTTAAGCATAGAAAAATCAAGATGGTTTGTAGGCTCGTCAAGAATGAGCAGATTGGGGTTTTCAACAAGAATTTTTGCAAGGGCAAACCTCGTTTTTTCTCCGCCAGAAAGAACAGATACACGGCTGTTCAGGTCGAATTCTGCAAATCCCATACCGTTTAATACGGTTTTTATTCTCACTTCCGCATTATATCCGTCTGCGGCGTTGTAAATATTCGTGTATTTATCGTAAAGACGGGAAAGCTCTGCAAGCTGTTCACCTGTTGCAACCGCCATCTTTGCCGAAATGTCTTCAAGGATTTTTCTTGTTTCAAAAACTTCTTTTAAGGAATCGTTTATTTCCTCCTGCAATGTGTTTGAGGTGTTCAGCGCCTCATTTTGCTTTAAATACCCAATGCGTAAATCGGGCTTTCGGGAAACGGTGCCCTCATCATAATCCAATTTGCCGGAGATTATGTTGAGCAGAGTGGTTTTACCAACACCGTTTATTCCCAAAAGTCCGATTCTGTCTTTATCGTTTACGGATAGAGTAATATTGTTGAGTACCTTTTTATCAAGAAAGCTTTTACAAATATTGTTTAAAGAAACAAGCATTACAGTTTTGTTACCTTTTTAATATCTTTTATTTCTCCCAGCACCATAAGTCTCTCATAAGGCGTGAAAATGTGGCTGGGTGAGGGCATAGGGGACAAAATTCCTTCGTTAAGGGTTGCAAGAATATTAACATTATACTTTGAGCGTACATCAAGCTCAATAATGCTTTTTCCCGCCCAACTTTTCGGAACGGCAATCTCAAATATTGAATATTTATCAGTAAGCTCAATGCAGTCGAATATGTTATCGTAACTGAGCCTTGTAGCAAGACGCTCCGCTGTTTCTTTTTCTGTAAAGATAACCTCATCGGCGCCGTTTTTAAGCAAAAATTTAGCGTGAACATCATTGCCTGCCTTTGAAATAACATTAGATGCGCCCAACTCTTTTAAGAGGTTTGTAATAACAAGGGAGCTTTGAAAATTATCTCCTGTAGTTACAATACAGCAGTCAAAATTGTCAACACCCACAGAGGACATAAACTGTTCGTCTGTTGCATCTCCTATTTGTGCATTTGTAAGATACGGCATTGCCATATCCACAAGATCTTCTTTGCTATCAATTCCGAAACAGTCAACATCTCTCTCGTAAAATTCTTTTGCGATATGGCGACCGAAACGGCCTAAGCCTACTATAAGTACAGATTTCATACTAACACCTCATCCGATTGTTACATTTTCAACGGGATATTTTGAAACATATCCCTTAACATTGTCTTTTATTGCGAATAAAACAGTAAAGCAACCAACTCTGCCCAGATACATCAACAGGGCAAGAATAATGTGGGAAAAGCTGCTGAGCGACGGAGTTATACCGAGTGATAAGCCTACTGTACCCAGTGCCGACGCAGTCTCAAATAAAACACTTTTAATCGGCGTATCATCAACGATTGATATAAGGATACTTGATGATATAAGCAAAACGGTAAACAACGCAACAAGAGCGGTTAAATGTAAAAGAAGGTCGTTGGAAATGCGGCGCTTGTAACATTCAACAGCCTTTTTTCTTTTAAATGTTGAAATAATGCTTGAAAGCATTAAGGTAATTGTAGTGGTTTTAAGTCCGCCCGCCGTAGAACCGGGCGAACCGCCGATAAGCATAAGGGGAATCATGATTAGAATTGACGCATCAGTAAGCAAATTCAAATCGACCGTGTTAAATCCTGCCGTACGGGTGGTGGTGGATTGAAAAAATGCCGCTGTTATTCTTTGCATCAACGGCAGATTTTCAAAATTTTTGTTGTCTGCTTCTGCCACAGCAATGACAACAGTACCAAGAATCAGTAAAAATGCAGTTGATGTTAAAACGATTTTTGTAGTGAGTGCATATCTGCGAATTTTAAATTTATGCTTATATAAATCCGCCAACACAAAAAAGCCTAAACCGCCTACGATTATTAAAAAGCAAATCGAGTAGCTCACTACATAATTATCGGCAAAACCCGTAAGCGATGAAAACTCACCCGAATATCCGCCCATAAGGTCAAATCCTGCATTACAAAATGCCGAAACGGAGTGGAAAACCGAAAAATACAGTCCTTTAATTATGCCGAATTCTTTGCAAAACTGCGTGGAAAGCAAAATTGCTCCGAATACTTCAAAAATAACGGTAGTGACAAAAATGAATCTTGTCATTCTGACAATGCCGCCAACCTGATTAGCCGATACCGATTCTTGCATAATCGAGCGCTGCCGCAAGCCTATTTTACGCTTTGTCACCGATAAAGCAAGTACGGAAAGCGTCATAAATCCAATTCCGCCCAGTTGAATCATAGTTAAAATCACAAGCTGACCGAATATTGACCAATGGGTGTATGTGTCATAAACAACCAATCCGGTAACACAAGTTGCACTTGTAGCAGTAAACAGGGAATCAATAAACGGTGTAATTTCTCCGCTTCTTGAAGAAAAGGGCATGGTTAAAAGCAGAGTGCCTATTGCAATTATACACAAATACCCCAGTGCAATTATTTTTGTGGGACTGAATTTTGACTTAAACTTCTTATCCTTCATTAAAGTACACCTGAAAAACAAATTTTAAACATTATACATCAAATATCATAAAAATTAAAGATATATTTTATTTTTGAGTCAAATTATTTATATTTTTCTTCCAGATGCCTGAAAAATAAAAGAAGCAGGAAATTGCGGTAGCTAAAAGCCAACCGACGGGCCAGGAGTACCATATGCCTTTTTCGTTTAAGTAGGGCACCAGCGCAAATGAAAGCGCAACCCTCAAAAGCAGGTCGGAAAAAGTGGAAATCATAAACATTTTCATAGCACCGCTGCCTCTGAGCACACCGTCAACAATAAGCTTCATCGATATGAAAAGATAAAAGGGAGATACGATTTTTAAAAATGCTGTTCCCGATTCTATTATATCGGTATTGGAACTGTTTACGAAAATCCTCATCATATATTGCGGGCAGAAAAAGAATAAAACAAACAGCGGCACGGTAATAATAAAGGACATAATGTATGAGTATTTAACGCCTTTTCCTATGCGCTCGATTTTTCCTGCACCTACATTCTGTGCTGTGTAGCTTGACATACTGTTCCCCAAAGCGCACAGCGTTGTTATAGTAAACGTGTTCAGCTTGCCCGCCGCCGAGAAACCTGCTACAACTACATCGCCGAATTTATTAACAAGTCCCTGAATAAAAATGTTACCAACCGATACAAAGCTCTGCTGTAAAATACTGGGAATTGCCACGAACAGTATTTTTTTAAGCATTTCAAAGGAAAACAAAGACGGCTTTTCACATTCGATTTTGCTGATTTTCAGCATTAAAAATCCAAAGGATAGAATTGAGGCTATGCCCTGTGCAATAAAGGTTGCCCACGCAACGCCTGCAACACCCAAGGAAGTGAATCTTACAAGCACATAATCAAGAAGCACATTAAAAACCGATGAAAAAATAAGAAAATACAGGGGAGTTTTGGAGTCCCCCAACGCAGTAAAAACACCGTTGCATATGTTATATAAAAACAGGAAAATAAGACCGCCTGTGTATATGTTGAGATAAATTCCGGAGTCTGTAAAAAGGCTTTCCGGAGTGTTTAAAGCCTTTAAAAGAGCGGGGGACAGAAGCAAACCTCCGACACTGAGGATAATACTTATTGCCGCCGAAGAAATAAGCGATGTGTAAATGCAGGTTTTCATTTTTCGGTAGTTTTTACTGCCGAAAAACTGCGAAATCACAACACAGCAGCCGATATTTGAGCCGTTGGCAACAGCCATATAAATCATTGTAACTGTATATGAAATACCCACAGCCGCCAGTGCGCCTCCGCCCAAAAGCTTGCCTGCGATTATACTGTCGGCTATATTGTAGAGTTGCTGAAATGCAACGCTTATTAAAATAGGAACCGTAAAGGCTGTTAATACCTTTCCCGGATTGCCTTTTGTCATATCCTTAACCATTTTATCACCGCTGTATAGTATATCACTTTGAAAAAACTGATAAAAGATAAATCTTAAACGGATTTTCCGATATTTTACGAAAAATTTTGTACAGAAATAAAGGGCGTCAAGGACGCCCCATATTTTTATAAAGTTTTAAGAATACTTCTTGCAACGCTTATTCCGTTTGATGAAGCCTGCATAAGACCTCTTGTAACAGATGCACCGTCGCCGATTGCGTGAAGGCCTTTAACGCTCGTTTCAAAATTCTTATCAACAACAACCTTGTTTGAATAGAACTTAACCTCAACACCGTAAAGGAGAGTTTCATCGCTTGCAATACCGGGAGTTACCTTGTCAAGAGCTTCAAGCATTTCCTGAATATCCACCATAATACGGTGGGGGAATACAAGGGACAAATCCCCGGGAACCGCGTCCTTTAATGTGGGAATAAGATTGTTTCTGCAAAGTCTTTCGGGTGTTGTTCTTCTGCCTCTTTTAAAATCACCGTAGGTCTGAACAAGTATTTTACCGTCGCAAAGCATATTGCTGAGCTGTGCGATGTGCTTGCCGTATTCAATGGGGGACTTAAAAGGCTTTGTAAAGTTCTTTGAAACCAGTAACGCAAAGTTGGTGTTATTTGTCTTGTATTCAGCCGATTTGTAAGCGTGACCGTTAACAACAGCCAATCCGTTATCATAATATTCGGTTGCAACCTCACCTGAGGGGTTGGAGCAGAAGGTACGAACCTTATCGTCAAAGGTCTGTGAATAATATACCAATTTAGCTTCATAAAGGTTTTCGTTGAGGAATTTCATAACCTCGTCGCGAACTTCAACACGCACGCCTACATCAACAGTTCCCACCTGGGTTTCAATTCCGTGGTCCTTGCATATGTGGCTGAGCCATTCTGCACCCTCACGGCCTACCGCCGCCACGATTCTGTCGGAATAATAGGTGTTTCCGCCTGCTACAATCCCTTTAACCTTGTTATCCTCAATGATAATATCCTCTACCATTGTGTTAAAGATGATATTGCAGCCTTTTTCTTCAAGATGATGCTGAAGCTTGGCGTAAATCTTGTATCCTTCTTCGGTACCTAAATGACGGATAGGGCATTCAATCAGCTTCAAATTAGCGTTAATTGCTTTGCGGCGGATTTCCTCAATTTCCGCACGCTTATCAACGCCGTAAACATTTTTATCGGCGCCGAAATCGAGATATACGCTGTCAGCTTCTTTTAAAAGTTCCATTGTTTCCTCGTATCCGAGAATATCGGGCAGAGTTCCGCCAACATCGGGAGAGAGGGAAAGCTTACCGTCCGAAAAAGCGCCTGCCCCTGCAAACCCCGTTGTGATTGAGCATGGCTGACAGCCTACGCACTTTTTGGTAGTTCTTTTGGGGCACATTCTTTTTTCAATAGAACGCCCTTTTTCTATCATAAGAATATTTATATCAGGCTTTTCTTTCAGAAGCTCATATGCGCAGAAAATACCCGAAGGTCCTGCTCCTATGATAATTACATCAAATTTGTTATTCATAATACAACTCCGTTAAATAATAGTCAATACCGTTTATCTTTCTTCTCTGAAATATGTCAGTCCAAGGCTTTGCGGCGGCTGGTTTTCACGCTTTTTGCGAACGCTTGTTCCGATTAAAACGATAATCGTAACAACATACGGCAGCATTTGAATAAGCGGCAAATAAGCCATCGGCACATTGATGTAGTTAAACAAAATGTATAATGCGCCGAACAGATATGAACTTACAATAGAAAGTCCGGGCTTCCAAATTGAGAAAATTACAATAGCAATAGCAAGCCATCCTCTGTCGCCGAAGCCGTTATTAGACCAGATACCGTTACTGTAATCCATAATGTAGAAAAGTCCGCCGAGTCCGGCAATCATACCGCCTATACATGTTGCCAGATATTTATATGTATTTACACTGATACCGGCGGCGTCGGCAGTTGCGGGATTTTCGCCTACCGCTCTTAAATGAAGTCCGATTTTTGTGCGTTTGAGTACAAAACCGGAAATCACGGCAATGATAATTGCCAAATAAACCATAAAACCGTACGAGAGGAAAATTTTTCCGAAAACTCCCATGTCGCTGCCGAAATCAAAGGTTGTTTTAAATGCTTTTGCAATCTTAACCAAAGAAAGATAAGGCACATCGCTTTTGAGAATTTTAATTAAAGAGCCGCCGAAAAAGTTACCGAAACCAACACCGAAGGTAGTGATTGCAAGACCTGTAACATTTTGGTTAGCTTTAAGAGTAATCGTTAAGAAACAGTATAAGAGAGAGGTTAAAAGTGAACCTAACAAACAGCATAACAGCGGAATCAGCACAGCAAGGAAAGGAACAACCTCACTGCCTGAGTTTTGATAGAAAAATCCGCCTATAACGCCGGAAATAGCGCCGATATACATAATTCCGGGAATACCTAAGTTAAGATTGCCCGATTTTTCTGTAATTATTTCGCCTGTTGCACCGTAAAGAAGGGGAGTGCCTTGTAAAACCGCACGGGAAATAAACTGAGCTACCATATTTACATCCATTTTATTTTTCCTCCTTTACTTGTGCTCTCTTTTTGTGATTGAAATTGATTTTGTAGTTGATGAAAAATTCACAGCCTATTATGAAAAACAAAATAATACCTGTGAGTATTTGAGCAAAATCAGAGTTCAATCCGAACTTCGACGAAACCTCGTCTGCGCCTCTTTCAAGGAATACAATGAGAAGAGTTGTTAAAATCATTGTAAACGGATTAAATTTAGCAAGCCAGGATACCATAATTGCAGTAAATCCGCGGCCGTCCGCCAGATTTGAGTCAATGGAGTGGGATGCGCCGCCCACCAAAAGCAATCCTGCCAAACCGCAGATGGCACCTGAAAGAGCCATTGTTCTAATAATTACTTTTTTAACATTTATGCCGATGTATCTCGCCGTGTTTTCACTTTCACCTACAACGGAAATTTCATATCCGTGTTTGCTATATTTCAGATAGATGTATAAAACAACAGTGAGAACCGCAACAATGAGAATATTCAGCAGATAGTTTGTGCCGAACAATGTGGGGAACCAACCGTGTGTTAAAAGGTCGGGACCAACAACATTGGAACCGCTCTTGTCAGCAATTTTAAGAAAATACTCAATTAGCTGAATTGCAACATAGTTCATCATCAGTGTGAACAGCGTTTCGTTTGTTCCCCATTGCGCCTTAAAAAACGCAGGAATAATTCCCCAGATTATGCCGGAGACTATGGCAAAAATCGCCATAATCAGCATTAAAAGTCCGTCGGGGATTTTTCCGCCGAGATAAAACATACACATAGCGGTTGAAAGACAACCGATAAGCACCTGTCCCTCAGCGCCGATATTCCAGAATTTCATTCTGAATGCGGGCGTAACTGCCAATGAAACACAAAGCAGAATTGCAATTTCGTGTATAGTGACAAGCGTTCTGCCTTTGCCGAAAGCACCGTCAAAAATAGTTTTATAAATTGAAATCGGGTTGTCGCCGGTAAAAATCTTTGTAACAATACCGCAAACAATCAGTGCAAGTATTATTGCCACTATTCGGATAATGATACCGGTTTTAAGGGAAACATCGGTTCTTTTTGAAATATGAAACAGGGGCTCGTGAGTTCTTTTGCTTTTATTCTTCATTCTCTTTTGCTCCTTTCACCTTTGTCATTAAGAGGCCGACGCCCTCTTTGGTTGCGGTTCGTCCGTCAACAATTCCGGAAACGGTACCCGAACTGATAACAAGTATTCTGTCACACAGTTCAAGTAAAACATCCAAATCTTCACCTACAAAAATAACAGCTACACCGTTTTCCTTTTGCTCGTTAAGAAGATTGTAGATTGTGTAAGATGAGTTTATATCAAGTCCGCGAACGGGGTATGCGGCCATCAAAACTGTGGGGGAAGAAGCAATTTCACGGCCGACAAGTACCTTTTGAACATTACCGCCGGAGAGCCGTCTGACAGGTGTTGTAGCGCTCGGAGTAACAACTTCAAGCTCATCAATAATTGATTTTGCCAATTTTTTCGGGGGCTGTCTGTCAAGGAACATGGATTTTCCTTTTTTGTAACTGCGGAGCATCATATTATCAATGATGTCCATATTTCCTACAAGTCCCATTCCGAGTCTGTCCTCGGGGACAAAAGAGAGTCGAACGCCAAGCTCTCTTATCTGAACGGGAGTTTTCTCCATAAGGTTAATTTCCTTATTCTGAGGGTCGATGTATGTTATCTCGCCCTGGGCAGAAGTGTGAAGACCTGCGATTGATTCCAGCAGTTCCTTTTGACCGCTTCCCGCAATTCCCGCAATACCGAGAATTTCGCCGCTTTTTGCTGTGAACGAAACATCATCGAGTATTTTTACATTTTCGGAATTTTTAAGATTGAGATGGTTAACAACAAGTCTGTCAACAGGATTTTTCGGCTCGGATCGGTCAATATTGAGAGATACCCTTTTGCCGACCATCATTTCTGTAAGCTCTGCCTCGTTTGTTTCGGCGGTTGCAACAGTATCTATATATTCACCGCGGCGCAGAATTGTAACTCTGTCGGAAACAGACAAAACCTCGTGCATTTTATGAGTGATAATGATGATGGATTTTCCGTCATCTCTCATTTTTTTAAGCACTTTGAAAAGCTTTTCGGTTTCCTGGGGAGTAAGCACCGCAGTGGGCTCGTCCAAAATCAGTATGTCTGCTCCTCTGTAAAGAACCTTTACAATTTCAACGGTTTGCTTTTCGGAAACAGACATTTCGTATATTTTCTTCTTCGGGTCAATTTCAAATCCGTATTTAGAAGAAATTTCAATAACCTTTTTTTCAGCATCTTTAAGGTTGAAACGCTTTTTATCTTTAATACCTAAAACAATATTTTCAGTAGCAGTAAAAATATCCACAAGCTTAAAATGCTGATGAATCATACCGATGTGTAAATCAAAAGCATCTTTGGGAGAAGCAATGGTAACGGGATTTCCGTTTACAAAGATTTCTCCCTCGTCGGGGTAGTAAATACCCGCAATCATATTCATAAGAGTAGTTTTGCCGCTGCCATTTTCACCGAGTACAGCAAGAATTTCTCCGGATTTAACCGTTAGATTTACATTTTTGTTGGCAACGACTTTACCGAATTTTTTAGTTACGTTTTTTAATTCTAATGCGTTCAAATTAGAATCCCCCTGTAAAATACGCAAGGGGACAAAATGCCCCCTTGCATTTATTTTGCCGACTAAATCGGATTCATATTACTATTAGCCGAAATTAGTGTTAAGGTTCTCAACACCGTCAATGATGATGTCGAAGTAAGGAGCTGAACGGAAGTCTTTTGCGTTGGACTCGTCAAAGTAACCGTCATGGATAACATTTGTTTCGCCCTTGAAGTCGCCGTCAACATCCGCAAGATACTCAGTAAGATTCTTGCCCTCAACTGTGAATTTGCTTGTGTCAAATACATGGAGTGTACCTGCCTTGAACTCTTCAACAGCCTTGTTGAGAGCCTCAACAGTGCCTTCTGCACAAGCGTCAAGGTTAACACCGGAAATTACAACAGAGTTTGTAGCGATTGTACCTGTCCAGTCTGTATCAATAGCTTCGCCCTTAACTGTCTGCTCAATAATGTACTGGAAGTAAGGAGCCCAGTTAATAGCGGAGGAAACGATGAAGGTGTTTTCACCTGCTGAATAAGTTGAACCGTTGTATGAAACATTGGGAACACCTGCAAGCTCACAAGCGGTGGGAGCACCGAGTGAGTCAGCGTGCTGGCTGATAAGAACACAGTTGTCTTTCTGGATAAGCGCAGTAGCAGCTTCCTGCTCTTTTGCCTGATCATACCAAGAACCTGTGTAACGAACCTTCATTGTTGCTGTCGGGCAAACCGAACGAGCGCCAAGGAAGAAGGATGTCATACCGGAAATAACTTCTGCATATGTGAATGCGCCAACATAACCGATAATAGCCTGCTCAGCAGTAATTTTTCCGTCTTTAATCATTTCGTTAAGCTTCATACCTGCTGCAATACCTGCAAGATAACGACCCTCATAGATAGCTGCAAATGCATTGTGGAAGTTAGGAATGCCCGCAGTCTTTGATGAAGTACCTGTTGCATGGCAGAACTGAACATTGGGGAATTCCTGAGCAGCCTGCTTCATAAATGATTCATGACCGAAGCTGTCAGCAAAAATTACGGAGCAGCCCTTGTTCTTTGCAAGGTCAACAGCGGCGTCATAGCAGCCTGTGTCTTCACCGATGTTCTTTACGATGATAACCTGCTCGTCTTTGAGCCCCATACCTGCGGCAGCGGATTTAAGACCGTTGATGAAGTTGCTGTCATAAGTAGAGTTTTCATCATGGAGGCAAATGAGACCGATTTTGAATGTGTCCGGAACGGTAACATCTGATTTAATCTCACTACGCGCAATAATATCAGCGCTTTCGCCCTTTTTCTCGTTAGTTGTTCCACCGTTATCCTTATTACCGCAAGCGGCAAAAACGGTTGCAATCAAAGCGATTGCCATGACAACTGCAAGAATCTTCTTAAAGTTTTTCATGTGTTTTTCTCCTTTGTTTTTAATATTTTAACAGCAAACGCTGTTATATACTTATCTGAAAACTATTTCACCCGTGGCATCGTCCATTTTATCAATAATTGCCATTGACTCAACACGGATACCTTGCTCTCTTAATTTGTCGCCGCCGCCCTGGAAACCTTTTTCAATGGCTATGCCGCAGCCTGCAAGCTTGGCGCCTGCCTGATTAACAATGTCGATAAGACCGTTCAGGGCGTTTCCCTTAGCGAGGAAATCGTCAACAATAAGAACTGTGTCGTCGCTTGTAATAAAATCCTTTGAAACGATTATATCATATACACATTGATGAGTAAAGGATTCAACCTGACTTTTATAAACATCGCCCTTAATATTTATTGTTTTGGTTTTCTTTGCAAAAAGCAGGGGACAATCAAAAAACTGCGCCACCATACAGCCTACACCTATACCCGAAGCCTCGATTGTAAGCACTTTTGTGATGTCACAGTCATTGTATAATCTTTTCAGTTCTTTACCGATGTCAGAGAGAAGTCCTACATCGAGCTGATGGTTAAGGAAACTGTCAACTTTCAATACATTTCCTTTGAAAACTTTGCCGTCTTTTAAAATACGCTCTTCTAATTTCCGCATGTTTTTTCCCTCTGTCGTCAATATACTACTAATTATAAGACAAAACGAAATAAAAAACAATGTTTTTTAACTTGAATTTCGTGGAATTTTTTACAGTTTATTTGTTAAAAATATATAAAAAGAAGCGCGAAATCAATTTGCTGATAAAATTCAGAAGAATTTAAAATACAGGAGGCTGTTATGAAAAAGTTTTTATCAATTTTTATGGTGGTGTGTCTTTTTGCAACATTTATGTCCGCATGTACCAAGGAAAAGGAGAATACCCCGAACAACGGAGCCGCAACGGTTCGCTTTTTGAACTTCAAGCCGGAGGTTGCGCAGGTATATGATGAAATTGCAAAAGCATACAAAGAGGAAACGGGGGTAACACTCATGGTTGAAACTGCCGCAAGCGGAAACTATGAGCAAACACTTACCGCCAAAATGGGAACGAAAGAGGCGCCGACGCTGTTTCAGATTAACGGACCTAAGGGCTACGCAAACTGGAAGGATTACTGCGCCGATTTATCGGGAACGGAGCTTTATAAGCATCTCACCGATAAGTCACTTGCCGTAACCTCTAACGGTAAGGTTTACGGTATTCCTTATGTTGTTGAGGGTTACGGAATAATCTATAACAAAGAGATTACCGATAAGTATTTTGCACTCAAAAGCAAAGCAACGGAATATAAATCAATGGACGAGATAAAAAGCTTTTCCGCATTGAAAGCACTTGTTGAGGATATGCAGAAGAACGCTTCCGCCTTGGGAATAAAAGGCGTATTTGCGTCAACATCTTTGAAAACAGGTGAGGATTGGCGCTGGCAAACTCATCTGGCAAATATTCCCGTTTATTATGAATTCAAAAAAAATAATGTTGACCTTACAAGCGACGCAACTAATAAAATCTCATTTGAATATGCAGAAAATTTCAAAAATATTTTTGACCTTTATATAAATAATTCCACAACCGACAAAAAGGTGCTCGGTTCAAAAATCGTTGATGAATCTATGGCGGAATTTGCTTTGGGACAATGCGCAATGGTGCAGAACGGCAACTGGGCATGGGGACAGATAAGCGATGTTAAAGGTAATACGGTTAAAGCTGAAAATGTAAAGTACCTGCCGATTTATATGGGTGTTGACGGAGAGGAAAATCAGGGAATATGCATCGGTACCGAAAACTTCTTTGCAATAAATTCAAAGGCTTCACAGGAAGAACAAAAGGCGGCGGCTGATTTTATCTATTGGCTGTTTTCGAGTAAAACCGGCAAGGATTTTGTAATAAATAAGCTTGAACTTATTGCACCGTTTGATACTTTTTCAGAGGACGAACGCCCGACTGACCCCTTGGCTCAGGAGGTAATAAAATGGATGAACAATTCAGAAGTATATACAATACCGTGGAACTTTACCGTATTTCCGAGTCAAACCTTTAAAGACGATTTCGGAGCCGCTCTGCTTCAATATGCACAGGGAACAAAGTCGTGGAACGATGTAAAAGAGCTTGTTGTCAAGCGTTGGGAAAGCGAAAGTAAATAAATAAAGCATAATCGCCCCGCCGCCGGTTTTGGCAGGGCGATTATGTCGCAAGAGGCTGTAATATATGGAAAAAAATATAAAAAGATATTTTCCTGTCTTTGTTTTGCCCACATTGGTATCTTTTGTAACGGTTTTTCTAATTCCGTTTATAATGGGAATATATTTGTCGTTTACAAAATTTACTACTGTTGACAATGCAAAATGGACAGGCTTTGATAATTACATTAAAGCGTTTACGCAAGATGAAAATTTTATAAATGCCCTTTGGTTTACCGTAAAATTTACGGTAGTTTCCGTTATAACAATAAATTTTTTCGCTTTTTTGCTTGCTCTGTTATTAACAAGAGCCATAAAGGGAACATCTTTTTTCAGAACAGTGTTTTTTATGCCTAATTTAATAGGCGGAATCGTCTTGGGATATATTTGGAACTTGCTTATCAACGCAATTTTGGGGATAGTCGGTCTTGATATAACCTATGATGCAAGATACGGTTTTTGGGGACTTGTTTTCTTAATGAATTGGCAGTTAATAGGATATATGATGGTAATTTATATTGCCGGAATACAAAATATACCCCACGAACTGAATGAAGCGGCAAGAATAGACGGCGCATCTTCTTTTTCAATTTTGAGAAATATAACAATACCAATGGTAATGCCGTCAATAACCATATGTCTGTTTCTGACATTGACAAATTCATTTAAACTTTTTGACCAAAACCTTGCATTGACAGGCGGTGCACCTGCTCGGGAAACATCAATGCTTGCTCTGGATATTTTCAACACATTTTACGGCAGAACGGGCTGGCAGGGTGTAGGTCAGGCAAAAGCGGTTGTGTTTTTCATAATCGTTGCCACAATAACATTTATCCAGCTTAAAATAACAAGCCGAAAAGAGGTGGAAAGCTGATGAACACCAAAAGGAAAACTGCAAACTCATTTTATTTTGCATTACTTCTCTTGCTTTCCGTAATTTTTCTTTTTCCCATATATCTCGTTTTAATGAACTCTTTTAAATCGAAATTCAACATTGTGGGCACTCCCTTTGAATTTCCCAACGGCGAAACCTTTGTAGGCATTGAAAACTATATTAACGGAATAAACAGCTCGGGAATAATCGACGCTTTTTTGCGAACAGCGTTTATAACTGTCGGCTCTGTAATTGCAATAATTATCTTTACATCAATGACAGCGTGGTATATAGTGCGTGTAAAAAGCAAATTCAACAAGGCAATATATTATCTCTTTCTGTTCAGTATGATTGTTCCTTTCCAAATGGTAATGTTCACGATGACCGCTGTGTGCATTAAACTGAATTTGAATAATATATTCGGTATTATTCCCGTTTATCTCGGCTTTGGCTCAGGATTGTCCGTGTTTATGTTCAGCGGATTTGTAAAGGGTATGCCCCGTGAAATAGAAGAAGCGGCGATGATTGACGGTTGCAGTCCGTTAAAAACATTCTTTTTGGTTGTTTTCCCCATATTAAAACCCACCGCAATAACGGTGGCAATTCTCAATGCAATGTGGATATGGAACGATTTTCTTTTACCGTATCTGCTGTTGGGAACAACCGATAAAACACTTTCCGTTGCAATTCAAATTGCAATGCAGGGCGCATACGGCTCAATAGATTGGGGCGGATTTATGGCAATGCTTGTATTGGCGATAATCCCCATAATAGTTTTTTATCTGATTTGTCAGAAATATATAATCAAAGGCGTTATTGACGGCGCCGTCAAGGGCTGAGGAGGTAAAATGCAATGGCGTCAATCAGCTTGAAAAATATCAAAAAAACCTATGAAGACGGAGTAACCGTTATTGATAATCTTAATCTTGAAATTAAAGATAGGGAATTTGTTATTCTCGTGGGACCTTCGGGATGCGGAAAATCCACAACTCTTCGAATGATAGCAGGGCTTGAAGAGATAACGGAGGGTGAACTTTATATCGGCAGCCGTCTTGTAAATAATGTGTCACCGAAAGATCGGGATATAGCAATGGTCTTTCAAAGCTATGCCTTATATCCTCATATGAGTGTATATAAAAATATGGCTTTCGGACTTAAAAACAGAAAAACTCCGAAAGATGAGATAGACAAAAAAGTTAGGGCGGCGGCAAAAATGCTCGATATTGAAAAATATCTGCACAGAAAGCCCCGTGCGCTTTCAGGCGGTCAGCGTCAGCGAGTGGCTCTCGGCAGAGCAATGGTGCGTGATCCTGCCGTGTTCTTATTGGACGAGCCTCTTTCAAATCTTGATGCAAAACTGAGAACGGAAATGAGAAGCCGTATTTCAATGCTTCATAAAGAGCTTAAAACAACTTTTGTATATGTCACACACGACCAGACCGAAGCTATGACAATGGGCGACAGAATAGTTGTTATGAAAGACGGCGTAATAATGCAGAACGACACTCCTCAAATGCTTTATAACCATCCGCAGAATATGTTTGTTGCAGGCTTTATAGGCTCT
This sequence comes from uncultured Clostridia bacterium, assembly GCA_946041635.1. GTDB lineage: Bacteria > Bacillota > Clostridia > Oscillospirales > Acutalibacteraceae > Fimenecus. Next base: position 20,402 of record CAMGDG010000006.1, on the reverse strand, counting down.
CCGCAGATGAATTTCATTGAATGTACCGTGCGTCGGGATAAAAACGGATTCCACGCCGTTTTTGAGGAATATGATTATCTTCTGCCCGAAAGAATGAACGGACCTCTTTCACTATATACCGACAAAGAGGTGATAATAGGTATCCGCCCCGAGGATATGCACAGCGAAAGCTTTTATTTCAAACCTGACGGAGCAAACACCGTAAATCTACATGTGGATATTGCGGAAATGACGGGTTCCGATTACTTTTTGTTCGGCACGGCAGGAAAAAAGAGAATTGTTGCAAAAATTTCTGCCGCAGAAGAAATAAAAAACGATACCGTTTGCAAGTTGGCGGTTGATATTGATAAAATCCATATATTTGACAAAATCAGCGAAAACCTTATATGTGATTGACATTTCGGCGGAAAAATAATATATTTATTTGTAGCTTTTATATGGGTAAGTGATATTATGAGAACAAGCGGAGTTTTAATGCATATTTCTTCTTTGCCGGGAAATACAGGCATAGGAACACTTGGCAAAAATGCATATGAATTTGCGGACTTTTTAAAGGCGGCAGGTCAAAGCTATTGGCAGGTGTTACCTTTGTGCCCCACAGGGTACGGCGATTCGCCTTATCAGTCTTTTTCCACCTTTGCAGGCAATCCGTATTTTATTGATTTCGATTTGCTTTGTGACGAAGGGCTTTTGAAAAAAGAGGATTATGAAAAGATTGATTGGGGAAAAAATCCCGAAAAAGTAGATTTTACAAAGCTTTTTGATAACCGATTTAAGGTGCTTTATAAGGCGTTTGAGCGTTTTTCAACAACCGATAATGAGGATTATGCAGCTTTTTGCCGTGATAACGAATTTTGGCTGAAAGACTATGCGCTGTATATGGCGTTAAAGTATGAGAACAGCGGCAAACCGTGGACTGATTGGGAAAAATCAATCAAGCTTCGTGAAAACGCTTCATTACAAAGTGCAGAAAAGGAACTCAGTAATGAAGTGGATTTTTGGAAAACCGTTCAGTTCTTTTTCTTCAAACAATGGTTCGCATTAAAAGAATATGCAAACAGCAACGGTATAAAAATCATCGGAGATATTCCCATATATGTTGCAGGCGACAGCGCCGATGTCTGGGCTAATCCTCAGAACTTTTTGCTTGACGGTGAATGTAATCCCACAGAAGTTGCGGGTTGCCCGCCCGACGCATTTACAGCCGACGGTCAGCTTTGGGGAAACCCCTTGTACGATTGGGATTATATGAATTCCGACGGTTACTCCTGGTGGAAAAGCCGTATAAAGCATATGTGCGGTTTGTGCGATGTTGTGCGCATCGACCATTTCAGGGGATTTGAGTCGTTTTACGCTATTCCCGCAGGTGCAAAAACGGCTAAAATCGGCGAGTGGAGGAAAGGTCCGGGAATTGAATTCTTCCGTGAAATTGAGAGTGATTTGGGCAAAATGAATTTAATAGCGGAGGATTTGGGATTTTTAACTCCTGCCGTCAAAAAAATGTTAAGACAAAGCAAATATCCGGGTATGAAGGTTTTGCAGTTTGCTTTTGACAGCGACGGCGATAACGATTACACATTGCATAATTTTACAAAGAATTCCGTTGCATACACAGGTACACACGATAATGACACAGTTATCGGTTATATCAAAAAATCCCCAAGAAAAACGGTGAAAAGAGCAAAGGAATATCTGCGCCTCAACCGCCGTGAGGGTTATAATTGGGGTATGATGAAAGCAATTTGGTCAAGTAATTCCGATACGGCAATCGTCACAATGCAGGATTTGCTGGGGCTTGGCAGTGAGGCAAGAATGAATTTTCCGTCAACAGTTAAGGATAATTGGCAGTGGCGGGCTAAGGACGGCTATCTTTCTGAGGAGCTTGCGGTAAAGGTCAGATATTATACAAAGCTTTATAAAAGATTGCCTGAAAAGAGAGGGAAAAAGTAATGAACGAAATTGTTAAGACGGCGGCTGCTGCTGCAAAATATAAATACCAAAGAGAGCTGAAAGATTTAGAGCCCTATGAACTGCACGATGTTGTTTCGGCGTCATTTATGGAGATGATTGCGGATGACTGGATGAAAAGCCGTGAACAGCGTGTTTTAAAGAGAACGGCATTTTATTTTTCTGCCGAATTTTTAGTCGGAAGAGCAATATACAACAATCTTATTTCTAAAAATCTTTATGATGAAACGGAAAAGGCTTTGAATGAGTACGGCGTTTCATTGAAAATGCTTGAAGAGATTGAAGACAGCGCCTTGGGCAACGGCGGCTTAGGCAGGCTTGCCGCATGCTTTCTTGACAGCGCCGCAACGCTTAATATCCCTCTTGAAGGCTACGGAATAAGATACAAATACGGATTGTTCAAGCAGGATATTCAAAACGGATTTCAGGTTGAAAGTGCCGACGATTGGACAAAATGGGGCGACCCATGGTCAATACGGTGCGAGCGTGACAGCGTTGAGGTAAGCTTTAAGGATATGACCGTTAAAGCGGTGCCTTACGATATGCCGATAATAGGCTACGGCACCGATAACATAGGTACCCTGCGCCTTTGGCAGAGCGAGGCTTTGGTGCCTTTTGATTTTGAACTTTTTAATGAGCAAAAATACGATAAATCCGTTGTATTAAAGAATAGGGCAGAGGATATATCAAGAGTTTTGTATCCTAATGACGATAATTTCGAGGGGAAAAAACTGCGATTAAAACAGCAGTATTTCTTTTCAAGCGCTTCCTTGCAGGATATAATAAGAAAATTCAAAAAGATACACGGTAATGATTTTTCTCGCTTTGCCGATTATATTACCGTTCAGCTCAACGATACTCACCCCGTTATATCAATACCCGAGCTTATAAGGCTTTTGACGGAAAATGAGAGCTTGGATTTCGAGGAAGCCTTTGAAATAACCTGCAAGGTGTTTAATTACACAAATCACACCATTATGCAGGAGGCTTTGGAAAAATGGGATATTAAGGTGGTTAAGGACACCGTACCGCAGGTGCTGGATATTATCAAAAAAATTGATAAAAAGCTGAAAAGAGAATTAAAAGCCCAAAATGTCAGCAAAGAAACCGCGGAAAAAATGATGATAATTCAGGATAAGCGGATTCATATGGCGTATCTTGCCGTTTTCTGTTCAAAATATGTTAACGGCGTTGCAAAAATCCATACCGAAATACTGAAAAACGATGTGTTAAAGGATTGGTATCGGTTATTCCCCGGGAAATTCCAAAACAAAACAAACGGAATTACACAGCGGCGGTGGCTTCTTTTGTGCAACAGGGAATTATCCGCCCTTATTACGGAACTATTGGGAACAGACGATTGGATAACCGATTTAACAAAACTTAAAGAGCTTGAACGCTATGCAGATGATGACTGTGTTCTTGATAAGTTTATAAAAATCAAGGAAACAAAGAAAAAACAGCTTGCCGATTATATCCGCTTGCATGACGGCGTGATAATTGATACAGAAAGCATTTTTGATATTCAGATTAAACGCCTTCATGAGTATAAACGCCAGCTTTTGAACGCTTTGGCGATTTTGGAACTTTATTTTGAGATAAAAGAAGGAACGCTTAAAGATTTTACGCCCACAACATTTATCTTCGGTGCAAAATCCGCTCCCGGATATGCACGGGCAAAGGGGATTATAAAGCTTATTAACGAAGTTGCAAAACTCGTTGAAAAGGATAAAACGGTTTCAAAGTATATCAAGGTTGTATTTATTAAGAATTACAATGTTTCTTATGCGGAAAAGCTTGTTGCGGCGGCTGATGTGAGCGAGCAGATTTCAACTGCGGGAACGGAAGCCAGCGGAACGGGCAATATGAAGCTTATGCTTAACGGTGCTGTTACTTTGGGAACTTATGACGGCGCAAACATTGAAATTGTAGAAGAAGCAGGCGAGGAGAACAACTTCATTTTCGGTGCAAGAGTAGAGGACATTGAAAAGGTAAAGGATTACTATTCAGCCGAAAATCTTTATGAAAACGATGAAAAAATTCACCGTGTGCTTGACGCATTAACAGACGGAACCCTGAAAGACGGAAGAACAAAAATATTCAAAGAGCTTTATGATTCAATAATAAAAGGTGCGTCCTGGCACGCTCCCGACCAATACTATTTGCTTCTTGATTTCAATGATTATCTCAATGAAAAAATCAAGGTAAACCAAGCCTTTAAAAACAAACGGGAGTTTTACAAAAAGTGCTGGCTTAATATGTGTAACGCAGGCAAGTTTTCTTCTGACAGAACGATTGCCGAGTATGCAAAAGATATCTGGCATATATAGTATCTATTTAAAGACGAACTTCGGTTCGTCTTTTATTGTCACCTTTTTTAGTTTTTGAGTTGACAATTTAGAATTTGATTGTATAATATCATTGGTGATGCGAATGACGGTAAAAAAACAGGTTTTAAAAATACTTGAAAACAACCGAGATTGCTACATTTCCGGAAACGATATTGCAAAAGAGCTTTTTGTAAGCAGAAATGCGGTATGGAAAGCCGTTAATGGGCTGAAAAATGATGGTTATACCATAAATTCCGTTACAAATAAGGGTTATATGCTTTCTGCGGACACGGATATTGTGTCTGCGGAAAGTATAAGCAAATATTTAAAATATAATCTTGATATAACTGTTCTCTCGGAAATTGATTCTACAAACAATTATTTGAAAAAACTTGCGTCCGACGGCGAGAAAGAGGGAAAACTTGTTGTAGCCTGTAAGCAGACTAAGGGCAAGGGTAGAATGGGCAGAAGCTTTTATTCCCCTGATAACACGGGAATATACTTTTCATTGCTGTTAAGACCTAAATATTCTGCCGAAAAATCACTGTTTTTAACAGTTATGGCGGCTGTTGCCGTTGCGGAAACAGCGATGGTTTATTCCGATGCGAAAATAAAGATAAAATGGGTGAACGATGTTTATGCAGACGGTAAGAAACTTTGCGGAATATTGACAGAAGGCTCTGTAAGCCTTGAAAATAACGGACTTGATTATGCGGTTATCGGCATAGGTGTGAATGTTACTGAGCCCGAGAGCGGATTTCCCGATGATATTAAAAATACTGCAACTGCCGTTTTCCCGGGAAACAGAGCACCGGGGGACGCTAAAAGCAGAATTGCAGGCGAGGTAGTTAACCGTATCCTCGATATGTATTACGGTAAGGATACCGATTATATCAGCCGCTATCAAAAAATGTCTTTTCTTGACGGTAAGGCTGTTAATATAATAAATTCCGACACCATTGAGCCCGCTGTAGTCATAAGAATTGACGAAAACTGCAGACTTGTTGTCAAAAAGGAAAACGGGGAGATAAAAACATTATCTTCCGGAGATGTAAGTGTGAGGGTAAAATGAAAAGAAAAAAAATGATTTTTAACATTGCTTTGGCAGGACTTTTCTGCACTTTGATTTGTGTAGGCGCATTTATCAAAATTCCCATACCGAATTTGCCGATTACGATGCAGGTGTTCTTTGTGCTTTTAGCAGGACTTGTGTTAGAACCTAAAACTGCATTTTTTGCGTCTTTTACATATATGTTTTTAGGACTTATCGGTTTGCCTATTTTTACAGGAGGCGGCGGAATAGGGTATGTTTTCATTCCCAGCTTCGGATTTATTATCGGTTTTGTAGTTGCGGCTACTGTTATGAGCCTTATATTACATAAAGCAAAAAAACAGCCGCTTTGGCTTTTATCACTTGTTGCCTTGGCGGGAATTATAATCATTTATCTTGTAGGTATACCGTATTTTGCTTTGATTACGAACGGATATAAGGGCGGCGATAAATCCGCAATATGGTTTATACAGGCACTTCTTGTTCCGTTTATTCCGAAAGAGATTATATCAACTGTGGCGGCAATCCTCGTGTCATATAAATTAAGACCTCTGTTGGCTAAAATAAAATAACTGCAAATAAATCAGGCTGTTACCTTATTAAAGGTAACAGCCGTTTTTTATCTTATTGTTTGATAAATTAGTTTTTGCTCACACGGTTTTTCAGCACCGATTTTATATGAAGTGTTGAAAAGTTTTTCTGCATTTTTGAGCTTTTCATCGCTGTCTGCATAAAGAATAGCAACAGTATCACCGACCGAAACTTTATCTCCCGTCTTTTTGTAAAGAATAATTCCGGCACCGTAGTCGATTGTGTCAGTTTTCTTTTCTCGGCCTGCACCAAGTAAAACTGCACTTTCACCCACAATTTTTGAATCAATGCTTTGAATAAAACCGTCTTGATTCGTCTTGATTTCAAGGGAATTATCGCATTTAGGTAAAAGACTTGTATTGTCAATCATTTGAGTGTTTCCGCCTTGTGCAGATACTAATTCTTTTAGTTTGTTTAGCGCTGAACCATCTGTTAAAGTGTTTTCGGCTTTGATGTATGCGTCTTCATAATCCCAACCATAAGAAATGCTTAAAATCGTTGCCGAAAGCACAAGGCAGAGTTCACGAAGCTGCTCGTCACCCTTGTTATTGAGAATATCAACAACTTCTTTAATTTCAAGTGCATTTCCCACATTAGAGCCTAACGGAATATCCATATTTGTAATGACAGCCGCCATATTTCGTCCGCATTTTTTGCCTATTTTAACCATCATTTCGGCAAGCTCTACGGCACTCTGCTCGTCTTTCATAAATGCACCGCTGCCGCACTTAACATCAAGCACAATGTTTTGAGCGCCTGCGGCTATTTTTTTACTCATAATACTTGAAGCAATAAGAGAAATGTTATCGACAGTAGCCGTAACATCACGCAGAGCATATATTTTTTTGTCCGCAGGGGCAAGATTGCCCGTTTGCCCGATTAAAGCAATACCGATTTCGTTGACCTGTTTGAAAAAAGCGTCGGTATCAATAGAAGTGTTATAACCTTCAATACTTTCAAGTTTGTCAATTGTACCGCCTGTATGTCCGAGGCCTCTACCGCTCATTTTTGCCATTTTTATACCAAGGGAAGCACAAATAGGCGCAACGACAAGTGATGTCTTATCACCAACGCCACCCGTTGAATGCTTATCGGCAGTAATTCCGTCAATGGCGGACAAATCAAGCATATCGCCGGATTTTGCCATACTTTCTGTAAGATTGACAGTTTCTTCTTCGTCCATTCCGTTAATAAAAATTGCCATAAGCAGAGCCGAAGCCTGATAATCTTCAATTCTTTCTGCTGTATATTCTTGCACGAAAAAATCAATTTCTTCTTTTGTAAGCTTATGTCCGTCACGCTTTTTCTCGATTATATCGTAAATTCTCATATTATTCACCTAATCTTGATTTGTCAAATGAAAAGGGGAGAAGTTCACCCAAAGTGTATTCCTTTATATCGTTTTCACTGATACCGACAAATATTTTGAAATCCGCACCGCAAAATTCTGAAAGCACCTGTCTGCAAATGCCGCAAGGCATGGCATAATCTTCAATTTCGCCGTTTTTGCCGCCTACAATCATTATTGATACAAAGTCTCTTTCACCGTCTGCAACAGCCGAAAAAACAGCAGTCCTTTCAGCACAGCAACCGGCAGGATATGAAGCATTTTCCACATTACACCCTGTGTAAATTTTGCCGTTTTTGCAAAGCAGTGCCGCTCCTACAAAATATCCCGAATACGGCGCATATGCCTTTGCCATTGCGCTTTCTGCGGCAAAATACAATTCTTTTTCCGTCATTTCAATCACCTTGTATTGCAAAATTATCCAAGATAACATTACTGATATAATTATAACCGTTTATAATGCCTAAATTATGCGGCTCAATGCCTTTTGAATATATGAGAAGCGGAACTTGCTCACGGGTGTGGTCTGTTCCGCTGTAAGCAGGGTCACATCCGTGGTCGGCAGTAATAATTAACAAATCGTCATCTTGCATTTTCGGTGTAAAGACACTCAGCCAATTATCAAATTCACTTATTGCTTTTGCATAACCGTCAATATCACGCCTGTGACCGTAAAGCATATCAAAATCAACCAAATTCACAAAGCAAAGTCCTTTAAAATCTTTTTCAAGCATTTTGTATGTGATATTCATACCCTCCGCATTGGAATGTGAGAGGAATTCCTCCGTTATACCTCTGTGAGCGAAAATATCTGCAATTTTACCTACCGAAATTACATCGTATCCGTTGAATTTTAATCTATCAAGCATTGTTTCGGCGGGCGGCTCAACGGAAAAATCATGTCTGTCGGCGGTACGCACAAACGGGTGCTCTCCGTTAAACGGCCTTGCAATTACTCTGCCCACGGCATATTTACCTGTGAGAATTTTCCTTGCAATGCTGCAATATTCATAAAGCTTTTCGAGGGGTACAATATCCGTGTGCGCCGCAATTTGAAAAACGCTGTCGGCTGAGGTATAAACAATCAGCTTGCCTGTTTTTAAATGCTCTTCGCCGTAATCTGCGATGACTTTTGTGCCTGAATAGGGCTTGTTGCAAAGCACACCGCACCCCGTTTGCTTTTCAAATTCCTTTATTACTTCATCGGGAAAGCCTTCGGGGAAAGTGGGAAAGGGCTCTTTTGAGATAATACCCGCAATTTCAAAATGACCTGTTGTTGTATCCTTGCCTGCGGAAAGCTCTGTCAGCGCTCCGAATTTACTTGACGGCGATTTAACTTTGTTAAGATAATCAACAGTATCTATATTGCATAAGCCTAAATTTTTCATACTGTCAATTTTGAAAAAGGGGGAGGCTGATATACTTTTAAGTGTGTTTGCGCCTGTATCATTGAACATTTCGGCATCGGGAGCGTTGCCGATACCGAAGCTGTCAAGCACAATTAGAAAAATCCGTTTGTATTTCATCAATAACCGCCGCTTTCTTCGTTCTTAACTATTTTTACTATTCTGCTTGTTCCAAGCCTGTCTGCTCCGAGTTTAATGAATTCCTCGGCGTCTTGAATGGAGGATATTCCGCCTGCGGCTTTAATCTTTTTACCGTTGGTCATATGCTGTGCAAAAAGCTCAATGTCCGACTTCGTTGCTCCGCCTGTTGAAAATCCTGTGGAGGTTTTTATATAATCCGCATCTGAAAGGGAAACAATTTCACACATCTTGATTTTTTCCTCGTCGGTTAAAAGACAAGTTTCAATAATAACCTTTAAAAGCTTGCCGCGGCACGATTTTTTTATTGCGTTTATCTCATTGAGAATATCATCGTATCGTTTTCCTTTAAGCCAACCGATATTTATAACCATATCAATTTCGTCCGCACCCTTCGATACGGCGTCAGACGCTTCAAAGCATTTCGTTTCCGTGGTTGAATATCCGTTTGGAAATCCGATAACCGTGCATATTTTTACCTTTTCTCCGACATATTCTTTTGCCTCCTTAACATAGCAGGCGGGAATACAAACCGATGCTGTACCGTATTTTACGCCGTCATCGCATATTCCGTAAATATCTTGAATATCTGCCGTCTGTGTTAAAAGAGTGTGGTCAACTTTTGAAAGTATATCGTTAATATTCATATTTTAACCTCCGCATTTACTGCAATTAGTATATCCGTTTTGCAAATATTCCTGCAATTCGCTGTCTGTAAGCTGAACAATTTGCTTGTTTTTCTCATTCATCCTGTCTACAAAGGAACAATCATATCTGTGTATCTTTTTACTGTTTTTGTTAATCACATATGTAGTTTTTGCCGCATTGTTCACAGTAGTGGATTTACTGTTGGAAACAGTTGTTTTTGCCTCCGTAACGGCTTGTGACGAAGATTGAACCGCATTTCCCGACGGCTTTTCGCTGTTGACGACGGTGCTTCCCTGTGTTTGTGATTCGCTCGCTGTTGTATCGTCCTCTTCAAACATCGGGATAATATCCTCAATATTTTTGGTAGTTTCCGTAAACACATCGAAAGATGAGTTTGCGTTTCGAGTTTGATATTCTATGGAATCAGTACCGTTTTGTGCAATACGCTGCAAATAAATATTGGTTTTTGATATTTTAACTACAAGTACGGTAAGCAAAACGCAAATTACGAAAAAATATACGGGAACCCGTTTGAGGGCGGCTTCACTTGTTGTGATTTTTTTAAAAAATTCAATCAGTTTATTTTCCTTCATTATTACACCTCACATTATATTTTATCACTTTTTTTATTATTTTCAATATCAATAACAAATTGTCCGCATAATGAATAATATGAATTGAGTGAATGCTCAAAATAAAATTAAGGAGATTTGCAAATGGAAGAAAAAGTATGTAAATGCGTTTGCGAGGATTTGCCTAAGCTTCCGTGCGATATGACGGTGACAATGGCATATGTTCCTTTTCAAACAGAGCTTTTAACCTACACATGCGCAGAGGCTTTAAATAACGGAACCCTTTTCCCGGAGCTTGATAAAAAATTCTACGGAGGTAAGTGCTGTGGATAAATGTAAACTTTTAAGAGAACTTTCAAGTGCGCAGTTTGCCGCATGGGAACTTCATCTTTATCTTGATACCCATAAATGTGATGAAAAAGCGGCAGAAATGCACAGAAAATATTCTGATAGAGCAGCAGAACTCTCGGCAGAATACGAGGAGCGTTTCGGACCTCTTACACACAATACCGAAAGCGGTGCTCAATGGCTTAAAAATCCGTGGCCGTGGGAATATAAGGAGTGTGATTGCTGATGTTTCAATATGAGAAGAAATTACAGTACCCCGTAAAAATCAAAAACCCCAATCCGAGATATGCTCAAATAATTATTTCCCAATATGGCGGTCCCGACGGGGAATTAGGTGCGTCACTTCGCTATCTTTCACAGCGGTATTCAATGCCTTTCGCAGAGCTTAAAGGATTGCTGACGGATATAGGTACAGAAGAACTGGGGCATCTTGAAATGATTGGTGCTATTGTGTATCAGCTTACGAGAAATCTGACTATTGACGAAATCAAAAAATCAGGCTTTGATACCTACTTTGTTGACCATACCACGGGAGTGTATCCTCTTGCCGCAAGCGGCATGCCTTTTACAGCAACATATTTGCAGTCAAAAGGTGATGTGATTACCGATTTGCATGAGGATTTGGCGGCAGAGCAAAAGGCGAGAACAACCTATGATAATATTTTGCGACTCGTAGATGACCCCGATGTGCGTGACCCGATAAAATTCCTGCGTGAACGGGAAATTGTGCATTATCAAAGATTCGGTGAGGGCTTGCAGATAGCAACAGATAAGCTTGACAGCAAGAATTTCTATGCCTTTAACCCAAGCTTTGATAAGCATTGTATGAAAAATATGAACAATAACAGAAAAAACAGATAAAACCATAAATAAAACCAAGGTTGTTCGGCTTTCTCTGAACAGCCTTGGTTTTCCTTTTTGTTATTTGTCTATTATCCGCACATCTATTTCTTTTCGGTCGGTTCTTCAATTTTTAACAGAAGTTTATTTATGTGATTTTCCGCAATGAAATCCGTATTCACTAATCAATTTTTAAATATGTTTTTGCATATTCAAGGGCGGTTGACCTCGGCCACCCGTGGATTCTGATGTTATCTTATGCGGGCGTGGAAGCCCGCCACTACGCGCACAAAATACAATTTACAGGGTAGGGCGGGGGCTTGCTCCCGCCGATAAACAACAGGTCAACCAACAACGGCGGGGGCGAGCCCCCGCCCTACCGTGCAAATACAACCCCCAATTTATTAGAACGGAAAAATCCGATTTGTCGAGCCATTTTTCATTTTCATAATTCTGCAACAAAAAACCGGACACCCATAATGATAATCAACATATCAAAATCGGTTTCCGGTTATGGCGGAGAGCAAGGGATTCGAACCCTCGAAGCCGTTTTGGCGGCTTACACGATTTCCAATCGTGCTCCTTCGACCAGCTCGGACAACTCTCCTCGTCAACAGTTCAATATTATATATGATACTTTTGATAAAATCAAGTACTTTTTTGCATTTTCTTTCCTAATAAAATTCAATCGTCACAAATACGGACAGTTGCCTTGTTTTTATCTTGACAGTATTTCCATTGATTGTTATAATTATGTTAGTTTTTGAATAATTTTGGAGGATTTAGTATGCGGATAAACCGTTCATCAAAAGTCTCATGTTTTATATTTTTCTTAATTTTTTCTCTGCTTTTTGTTTGCAATATGCTTACCCAAAAAATCGTTGACGATTTTGCCTATATGTACAGCTGGGATACAGGTGAAAAAATAACAAGTTTTATACAGATTTTTCCTTCAATTGCCGCACATGCTGAGAAAATGAACGGTAGATTGGTTGCTCATTTTTTTGTACAAGTATTTGAAATGTTACCAAAAGTTTTTTTCAATGTGGTAAATGCTGCTCTTTTTGTTCTACTCATATATTTGATGTATAAATTTTCCAAAACTGAAAAGAAGAATAATTTGTTAATTTTAGGATTGTTCGGTTCAGTTTGGCTGTTCGTTCCTGCTTTCGGTCAAGTGTTTTTATGGTTAGACGGTGCGTGCAATTATTCATGGAGTGTTGTTTTCGGGCTTATCTTTTTAATTCCTTTTGTAAATGAGTTCTTGTATAATAAACAAATCAAAAATATATTTTTAAAAATACTTTTTGTTATATTTTCTTTTGTGGCCGGTGCTTTTTCCGAAAATGTTTCTGCGGCTTCCATGTTTATAGCAGGACTGATTGTGCTTGCACTTATTTTTGTTCAGCATAAGAAATTCCCTATCTATTATATTGTTTGTATCGGATTTTCGTTTTTAGGTTATCTTTCTATGGTTTTAGCTCCGGCGGAGCGTGCCCATAAGGGCATTGAACTTACTTTGGGAGAGCTGAGAGGCAATTTTATTGAAGCTCTCGAAATGTATAAGACGATTGATATCCTTTTAGTAACATTTGTTATTTTGCTTATTGTTGCCTGTGCCATTAAGGTGCAAAAAGAAAGATTGATTTTGTCAGTTATATTCGTAGCAGGTTCTCTTTGCTCTAATTTCTTAATGAGTGCCGCTGCATATTATCCTGAACGTTGCTTACTGGGAAGCGTAATAATGTTGATTATTGCGGACGGGATATTATTGGCAAGTACCTTTGAAGAAAAGTATCAAATGCTTTCAACCTGCCTTTTGTCAATAATTTTACTTTATACCGCTTATTATGTTCCGATTGCTGTAAATGATATTTATGTTTCAAATGCTGTTATTAAATCAAATGAACAGTATATTTATCAATGCAAGGACCAGGGCAATTTGGATATAACTGTTCCTATGCCCAAACCTAAAACAAAATACAGTGCAGTATACGGATTGAGATATTTATCTGCTGATACTCCGGATACTTGGCCGAATGTGCATATGTCAAGATACTATGAAGTGAACACGATTTTAGGGGAGTGGTGAGTACGAGTAAGGTAAAACTATCTTTGGTTGTTCCATGCTATAATGAGCAGGACAATGTTGAATTATTCCTTGCCGCTTGTAAAAAAGCTTTTGACGGAAAAGTTGATAATTATGAAATTATATTTATCAATGACGGCAGCAAGGACAATACATGGCGGAAATTAAAAAAGCTTTATGAAAAAGAAGATAATTTGAAGCTTGTAAACTTTTCGCGTAATTTCGGTAAAGAAGCGGCAATGTATGCAGGTCTTCAAAAAGCTGTCGGCGATTACGTAACAATTATTGATGCCGATTTGCAGCAACGCCCCGAGCTTGTAGTTGAAATGGTCGATTTTCTCGATAATAACGATGATTTTGACTGCGTTGCCGCTTTCCAACAGGACAGGCGTGAGGGAAAGGTGCTCTCATTTTTCAAAAAGGCTTTTTACAAGTTCATAAATTCCGTGTGCGAAATTGATTTTCGGTCAGGCGCCAGCGATTTCCGCACATTCAGGCATAATATGGTTGAGTCGATATTGGAAATGAAAGAATATTTCAGATTTTCAAAAGGTATTTTTTCATGGGTAGGATATAATGTCCACTATATGCCGTATATCGCCGAGGAAAGAAATGCGGGCAAAACCTCCTGGTCTTTCCGAAAACTCTTTAAATATGCTATGGAGGGAATTCTTGCCTTTACTACATTCCCATTGAAACTTGCAACTTATGCAGGCGGTATATGTTCTTTTCTTTCTTTGCTTTATATGGTTGTTGTTATAATCCAAAAGCTGGCGTTCGGAATTGATATTCCCGGTTATCCAACTTTAATTGTTCTCATTCTGTTTATCGGCGGAATTCAAATGATTTTGTTGGGTATTATCGGATTGTATATTTCGAAAATGTATATTGAAGGAAAACGCCGTCCTATTTATATTGCAAAAGAATATCTTGATTCTGCGGAGAGAAAAGATGATTAACTTAATTAAAAAATATAAGGAAATAATTCTCTACATTATTTTCGGCGTTGCAACAACGGCAGTAAATTGGATTGTGTATACAGTTTGCATAAAAGTTTTTTCTTTTGAAATGACTTTGAGCAATGCACTTGCATGGATTGTTGCAGTACTTTTTGCTTTTGTAACAAATAAAATCTTTGTATTTGAAAGTAAGGACAAGTCCATCGGTACCGTACTTAAAGAGGGCGTGTCGTTTATCGGTTCAAGAGCTACGACGGGTGCGCTTGAAATTCTTTTGCCTACCTTGCTTTTTAAATTCGGCTTAAATCAAAGCTTTTTGGGTATAGACGGCTTTTGGGCGAAGGCTTTTGTAAGCGTGCTCGTAATTGTTTTGAATTATGTTTTCAGTAAATTGATTGTGTTCAGAAAAAAGAAATAACTGTATGAAAAAAAGACCTCTTTGCATTACTGCGAGGGGGTTTTTGACTGTTTTATGAAATATTTCTGCCGCAATATGAAATAAAACTCGTTCCCTCATATGACACAGGCATATTTCACGCCCGGAGAGCATTTCACAAATCCCGCAAGGGATTTATTTCGTTGAAAAGAAACCAAACGGAGCAGAATAGAGGTAAAAGTAAGCAAAAGTAGTGTGACTGCTCTGTTCGACAAATTGGAATTTGTTGATTATATCGGTGTTCCAACTTCAATTAAGTTACCATCCAAATCGTAGAATCTGACCACCTTTTGTCCCCAACTGTGTGTCATCAGGTGATTGACATATTCGATTTCAGGGTAAAGTGTTTCAAGACGCTCTACAAATTGCTCTATATTGGGCTCTTCAAAATACAGCTCAGACTGATTACTGTTTGGAATTACACTTCTTTTTGTGAATTGTTCCCAGTATCTCGATTCCTGTAAATATAAATTATTCGTCAATTCCATATTCCCATCGTTGTCTTGAAGCAGTTGAAATCCAAACATATCACTATAGAACTTTAACGCACGGTTACAATCTTTAACAACTATAAGCGTTCCTTTGTATTTCATATACGTTCTCCTCGTCAAATTCTTATTTATCGAACTGATTATACAGCAGAAAGGACGGATTGTGAAGTGAAATATCCTTCGGATGTGAAATAATGACCTGCGGTCATTGTGAAATATTGCGTCTTTGCCGCAATGTGAAATGAAATTTGTCTACATTCGCGTCAGCGAATATTTCACATTTACGAAGTAAATATTTCACAGCGGAGCTATTTCATTTGCCCGTCAGGGCAAATTTCGTTGAAAAGAAACCGCCTTTGTCTGATAGACAAAAGCGGTTTCTTTTCTGGTGCGGGTAGCAGGGGTCGAACCTGTACACCTCTCGGCACAAGATCCTAAATCTTGCGTGTCTGCCAATTCCACCATACCCGCATATATTTCTTTTGAATTATAGCAAAAAAAATATCTGTTTTCAATAGACAAAATCATAAATCTGTTATAAAATGAAAATAATGTTTGAATTGGAGGAATATGTATGGGTTTTTTGAAAACAAGATGGACTGACGGTGTTGACAAAAATAATCCGTTGCCTGAATATCCCCGACCTCAGCTTGAAAGGGCGCAGTGGATGTCTTTAAACGGAATATATGAATATGCAATAAAATCGGCAGGATGTGAATGGGCAGAGGAGTTTGACGGGGAAATTGTTGTTCCCTTTGCGGTTGAATCCATGCTTTCAGGTGTTCAGAAGCCGCTTATGCCTAATCAGAGGTTGTGGTATAAAAAGATTTTCACTATACCCGATGAAATGAAAAACAAGCATATAATCCTCAATTTTGCGGCTGTTGATTGGCAATGTAAGGTTTTTGTGAACAAAGCCCTTGCAGGTACACATTCGGGCGGATATTGCTCCTTTTCCTTTGATATTACAAACCTACTGACAGACGGCGAAAACGAACTTATTGTATGCGTTTATGACCCGACAGAAAAAGGTTGGCAGCAAAGAGGCAAGCAGGTGCTTAATATCCACGGCTTTTGGTACACCGCAACCTCCGGTATTTGGCAGAGCGTATGGCTTGAAGCTGTAAATGAATGTCATATAAAAAAGCTCAGAATGATTCCCGATATTGACGAAAAGCTTTTGAAAATCAAAACTTTTGCTACTGATGAGAATTGCGAAGTAAAGGTTACCGTGTATGATAACGGTGAAAGCATTTCCGAAAACATCATCTCTCTCGACGGTGAAATTAAGTTTGACAAAATCAAGCTTTGGTCGCCTGAAGATCCGTTCCTTTATGATTTAAAGCTTGAACTTTTAAAAGACGGTAAAACGGTTGATACGGTAAAAAGCTATGTGGGTATGCGCAAATATTCAATAGAAAAGGATAAATACGGCGTACCGAGATTTTTCCTAAACAACGAGCCGTATTTCCAAAAAGGCCTTCTTGACCAGGGCTATTGGTCGGACGGCGGTATGACGCCTCCCTGTGACGACGCAATGATTTACGATATTCAAACAATGAAGCGGTTGGGCTTTAATATGTTGAGAAAGCACATTAAAGTTGAACTTGACCGCTGGTATTATCACTGCGACCGTTTGGGAATGCTTGTTTGGCAGGATATGGTAAGCGGCGGCGAATATATCGGTACTCTTGTTGCGGGCGTTCTGCCGTTGCTGCATATCAAGGTGAATGACAGTAAATATAAAACTTTTAAGCGTACCGAAAAGAAATGGCGTGATGACTATAAGCGTGAGCTGAACGAAATGCTAAATCAGTTGTTTAATCACACATCAATTTGCTGTTGGGTTCCCTTTAACGAGGGATGGGGGCAGTTTGACTCGGCAAAAATTGCAACGAGTGTTAAAAATTTCGATCCCACACGCCTTGTTGACCATGCGAGCGGCTGGTATGACCACGGCGCAGGGGACTTTAACAGTATGCATAAGTATGTTTTGCCGGTTCGTATGCCTAAAACCGATAACAGAATTTTTGCATTGACCGAATTCGGCGGATACAGCAGAATTGTCAGCGATCATACATGGGACGAACGCAAAAGCTTCGGTTATATGATGTATAAATACAAAGACAAATTGACTGCGGCATATAAAAAGCTTCACGAAAAGCAGATAATTCCCTTGATTGACAGGGGATTGAGCGTTACAATTTATACTCAGGTCAGCGATGTGGAAAATGAAGTTAACGGAATACTTACATACGACCGTGAGCATATAAAAATGGACGAAGATGTTATCATTGAAATTAACAAGAAGTTGGATTTTGTAAAATGAATATGAAAAGTGCATCAAAACAAAAATTACGGTTACTGTATATTATAGATATTCTCAGCAAAAAATCTGATGAGGAGCACCCGTTGTCAGCGTTTGACATTATTGATTATCTTAACAATGATTACGGTATTGCCTGCGAAAGAAAAACTGTATATGATTCAATTGACTGCCTTATTGAATACGGCTACGATATAATTAAATCCAAATCGCCCAGAGGGTATTTTATGGCGTCAAACCGCTTTGAAATCCCCGAGCTTCGCCTGATGATAGATGCAGTTCAAGCGGCTGATTTCATATCCGCTAAAAAGACAAAAATGCTTCTGGAAAAGTTTTCGGCGTTTGCAAGTGAATATAATTATAAGCGTATTCTAAAACAGGTTTATATTGACAACCGTAATAAGTGCGCCAATGAGAATATCTTTTATATCATTGATGAACTTAACAATGCAGTTGTAAAAAAACTGCAAGTTGAAGTTGTTTACCGCCGAAGAAAGGTTACAGACGGCGGAAAGGCTGTTTTTGAAGAAAAGAGTATGACGGTCAATCCTTATGCGCTTCTTTGGTCAAATGATCACTATTATCTTGTGGGGAATTACAGCAAATACGATAATCTGATTCATCTGCGTATCGACAGACTGAAAAGCGTAACCGTTACAGATGTGCCTGCACGACATTTTTCCGAGGTCTCGCCTTACAGAACATCTTTTGATGTTGCCGATTACGCCAAGAAGCATCTTTCAATGTTTTCGGGGGATATTAAGCCCGTGGAGCTTATATGCAATAATGAAATTATCGAGGAATTTATAGATAAATTCGGAGAAAAATGTTATATGCGCCCCTATGATGACAAAACCTTTCTCGCCAAGGTTGATACAGCGGTAACTGACGGACTTGTTTCCTGGATTATGCAGTATGGAAAAAATGTAAAGGTTAAAGCGCCGAAAGAGCTTAAAAATATGATTATTGACAAAACTAATTCCATTTTGGACTTATATAATCGGTAAAAATGATATTTTTTTAACAAATCTGTTCTTTACTCTTGAAAAATGCTTGACAGTAGTATAAAATATATTATGGTAAATTTATAAAACAAATTGAAAGGATGTATTTCAATGAGCAGTGCATTAAACAAAAAAACTGTTGAAGACCTTCAGGTTAAGGGCAAAAGAGTCCTTGTCCGTTGTGACTTCAATGTAAAAATGGAAAACGGGGTAATTACAAGCGATAAGAGAATTGTCGCTTCATTGCCCACAATCAAATATCTTATTGACAACGGCGCAAAGGTTATCCTTTGCTCACACCTCGGCCGTCCGAAGGGTGAGGTTAATCCCGAGTTTTCAATGAAGCCCGTTGCAGCAAGACTTTCTGAGCTTCTCGGTCAGGAAGTAAAAATGGCTGACGATGTTGTAGGTGAAAGCGCACAGAAGCTTGCCGCAGAGCTTAAAGACGGCGAAGTGCTGTTGCTCGAAAATGTTCGCTTTGAGCCGGGCGAAACCAAAAATGATGTTGAACTTTCCAAGAAGTTCGCCGCTCTTGCAGATTTGTATGTAAACGATGCATTCGGTTCTGCACACAGAGCACACTCTTCAACAACAGGCGTTGCAGAATTCCTTCCTGCGGCTTGCGGTTATCTTATTCAGAAAGAAATTCAGTTTATCGGCGGTGCGCTTGAAAATCCCAAGAGACCCCTTGTTGCTATTCTCGGCGGTGCAAAGGTTTCCGATAAAATCGGCGTTATCACAAACTTGATCGATAAGTGCGATACTTTGATTATCGGCGGCGGTATGGCTTATACCTTTATGAAGGCTTTGGGCCACAGCATCGGCAATTCTCTTTTAGAGGCTGACAAAGTTGAGCTTGCTTCTGAAATGATGAAGAAAGCAGAGGAAAAAGGTGTTAAGTTCTTAATCCCTGTTGATAATAAGGTGGGCAAGGAATACAAGCCCGATACCGAGGCAATGGTTGTGAATTCCGACGAAATTCCCGACGGTTGGATGGGACTAGACATCGGACCGAGAACACAGGAAATCTTTGCTGACGCCGTAAAAGACGCAGGTACTGTTATTTGGAACGGACCTATGGGCGTTTCCGAGTGGGAAAACTTTGCGGCAGGTACTGTTGCAGTTGCAACTGCGATTGCAAACAGCGGCGCAATTTCCATCATCGGCGGCGGCGACTCTGCTGCGGCGATTCAGAAACTCGGTTTTGCCGATAAGATGTCCCATATCTCCACAGGCGGCGGCGCTTCCCTTGAATATCTTGAAGGTAAAGAACTGCCCGGTATTGCGGCATTGAACGATAAATAAGAAATCACGGTTACAGGTGGGTATTTTGTACTCACCTGTAAACTTGTAAAGAGGAGTAAAATTTCATGAAAAAAGAACTTCGTAAAGCAGTTATCGCAGGTAACTGGAAAATGAACAAAACCCCGTCAGAAGCAAAGGTACTTATCGAAGAAATGAAACCTTTGGTTGCAGATGCCAAATGTGATGTAGTACTTTGCGTACCCTTTATTGACATTCCCGCCGCTGTTGAGGCTGCAAAAGGCTCCAACATTAAAATCGGCGCGGAAAATGTCCATTTCAAAGCGTCGGGCGCATATACAGGTGAAGTTTCCGCCGATATGCTCAAAGAAGCAGGCGTTGAGTATGTGGTTATCGGCCACAGCGAAAGAAGAACATATTTCGGCGAAACCGACCAGACCGTTAACCTTCGTTCTCTTGCCGCACTTAATGCCGGTTTGAAAGCAATTATCTGCGTTGGTGAAACTTTGGAACAGAGAGAACTCGGCTACACCGAAACACTCCTGAAATTCCAGACCAAAATGGCGCTTACAAATGTTACAAAAGAACAGCTTA
>CAMGDG010000005.1 GCA_946041635.1 uncultured Clostridia bacterium | reverse complement strand
GCATTATCGCCGTTGTAACCGTCGATTTTTGCCCCCAGGTCGATACTGACAATATCGCCCTCTTTCAGCACTCTCGTTTTTGACGGAATGCCGTGAATGACCTCGTCATTTATGGAAATACATGCAGTAGCGGGATAACCGTTATAATGCAAGAAGTTTGGCTCTGCGCCTTGCTTTTTAATATAACGGTAAGCGATTTGGTCAATTTCATAGGTAGTTATACCCGGCTTTACCGCCTCGCCCGCTATCTGTAATGCTTCCGCAGAAATAATACAAGCTTTGCGCATTGCATCAATTTCTTTTGCGGTTCTAAGCACTATCATGTTAATCCTCCAACGATTTAAAGACAAGAGCTGTTGTTTCGGCAACCTCTTCCTGTCCTTCTACTATAACAAGCTTTCCTGTCTTAGCATAGTAGTCCTTGAGCGGCTCGGTTTGTTCATGATAAACATTAAGTCTGTCAATAACCGTTTCCGGCTTGTCGTCCTTACGCTGAACAAGCTCATCGCCGCAAACATCGCAAACGCCTTCTTTTGCAGGCTTTTTGAATTCAAGATGATATGTTGCGCCGCACTTTAAGCAAACTCTTCTGCCTGAAAGACGGGCGGCAATTTTATCATCGGGAACCTCAATATCAACAACCTTGTCGATTACGATGCCCATATTGTCAAGAGCTTCTGCCTGAGGTATTGTTCTGGGGAAACCATCAAGAATGAAACCGTTTTTGCAGTCATCCTCCGAGAGTCTGTCCTTAATAATACCTATAACAACATCATCGGGAACCAGCTTGCCGGCGTCGATATAGGACTTAGCTTTAAGCCCCATATCAGTGCCGTTTTTCAAAGCTTCTCTGATAATATTGCCTGTTGACACAGCGGGAATACCGTATTTTTCACAGATTTTCTCAGCCTGTGTACCTTTTCCTGCGCCGGGAGCGCCGAGAAGGATCAAGTTCATATCAGTTACCTCCGATTAGTCAAGGAAGCCCTTGTAGTGACGCATCATCATCTGGCTTTCCAGCTGTTTCTGTGTTTCAAGAGCAACACCGACCATAATGATTATTGATGTACCGCCGATTGCAAGGTTCATCTCTGCTTTGAGAAGCCCCGCAAACTGTGAATAAAGAATGGGGAACATCGCAACAACGCTCAAAAGCAATGCGCCGATAAGGGTTATTCTGTTGAGAATCTTCTGAATGTAAGTCGAAGTGGGCTTACCGGGACGAATTCCGGGAATAGAACCGCTGTTCTTGCGGAGATTGTCTGCCATTTCGATGGGGTTATACTGGATAGCCGCATAGAAATATGCAAAGAAGATTATAAACAGGAAGTAGATTGTACCGTAAATCCAGTGAGTCTGTCCAAGCCATACATTACAAAGCTTGTACCAGAAGCTGCCTTCTGTTCCGGGAGCAAACATTCCGACAGTGGGAATGATTGAAAGAATGGAACTTGCGAAGATAACGGGAAGAACGCCGCACATATTAACCTTAATGGGCATATGAGTGTTCTGACCGCCGTACATTTTTCTGCCTACAACACGCTTTGCGTACTGAATGGGAATTCTTCTTTCGGCATTGTCCATCCAAACGATGAAGAAAATCATACCGATTAAAGCAATAGCCGCAATAGGAACAAGCACATAGTACTGACCTTTTTCACCGCCTCTGTCTAAATACTGATAGAGGCTTGTGATGGTGGTGGGCATACGGGCAACGATACCTGCGAAAAGGATTATTGAAATACCGTTTCCGATACCCTTTTCATTGATACGCTCGCCCAGCCACATAACCATTGCGGTACCTGCTGTGTAGCAAAGAATAACAACAACTGCCTGGAATACTAACCAGCCGCCTTTGTAAGCCACGCCGTTTGCATCGCCTGTAAGAAGTCCCTGAGACTTGATATAGAAGAAATATGCGATACTCTGCAAAAGGCCTAACGCAAGTGCGGAATAACGGGTTATTCTGTTCATTTTCTTTCTGCCCTCTTCGCCCTCTTTAGAAAGCTTCTGAAGAGCGGGAATAGCAACAGTAAGAAGCTGAATGATAATTGATGCGTTAATATACGGTGTGATTGACAGAGCGAACAGCGTACCGTAGTTGAAAGCATTACCTGTCATCATACTGAGGTATGTTACGAAGGTATTTGCCGTTTCGGCACCGAAAATTCCGCTTCCGTCCATCTGAATATCAACAAAAGGAACGGGAAGCGCTGAACCTATTCTGTAAATCAAAATGATAATCGCAGTGAAAATAATCTTCTTACGAAGATCGGCTATTTTCCATGCGTTAGCAAAAGTACGGAACACGGTTAAATCACCTCGGCCTTTCCGCCTGCCGCCTCAATCTTCTGCTTTGCAGCGTCAGAATAAGCATTAACTTTTACGGTAAGCTTTTTGCTGAGTTCGCCGTTTCCTAATACTTTAACTCCGTCAAGAGCTTTCTTTACAAGGCCTGCATTAACGAGTGCCTCGATATCTACTGTTGCGCCGTCCTCGAACGCATTGAGCGCCGAAACGTTAACAGTTGCGATTTCCTTAGCGAAAATGTTGTTAAAACCACGCTTCGGAAGTCTTCTCTGCAAAGGCATCTGTCCGCCCTCAAATCCGGGGCGCATACCTCTGCCTGCACGGGCCTTCTGGCCCTTGTGTCCCTTACCTGCTGTTTTGCCCTGTCCGGAAGCGGCACCTCTGCCGATGCGCTTAACATCCTTCTTTGAACCCGCAGCGGGTGAAAGTTCGTGCAATTTCATTTTCCTGCACCTCCTTAAGCCTTAGTAACCTCTATAAGATGTGAAATTTTCTTTATCTTACCCTGAGTCTGAGGATTGTCGGGCTGAGAAGCCACATCCCCGATTTTGCGGAGACCAAGTGCATGAGCGGTGGCAATTTGGTCTTTTTTGCTTCCGATAAGGCTCTTTACAAGCTTAACCTGAACATTTGCCATAATTCTCCGGCCTCCTCTTATTCAATAATCTCTTTAACGGATTTACCGCGGATTGCGGCAACTTCCTCTGCGTTGCGGAGCTTTGAAAGTCCGTCAATTGTAGCACGAACTACATTGCAGGGGTTGTTTGAACGAAGTGCCTTTGAACGAATGTCCTTAATACCTACTGTTTCAACAACAGCACGGACAGGTCCGCCGGCAATAACTCCGGTACCGGGTGCAGCGGGTTTAAGAAGAACTACGCCTGCGCCGAATTTACCGGTGATTTCATGAGGAATTGTTGTACCCTTCAAAGCAACCTTAATAAGGTTCTTTTTAGCGTCCTCAATACCCTTGCGGATAGCGTCGGGAACTTCGCCCGATTTACCGAGGCCGAAGCCGATGATGCCGTTACCGTCGCCTACAACAACCAAAGCGGAGAACTTGAATATACGGCCGCCCTTTACTGTTTTGGAAACACGGTTGATAGCAACTACTCTTTCTTGAAGTTCAAGTGTTGATGCGTCAATTTTTGAAGCCATTTTCATTTTCTCCTTTCCTTAGAAGTTCAGGCCGCCCTCACGGGCACCCTCTGCGAGAGCTGCTACTCTACCCTGGTAAACATAGCCGCCTCTGTCAAATACAACATCGGTAATATTCTTTTCTTTTGCTCTTTCTGCAAGAAGCTTTCCAACCTCTTTTGCAGCGTCTTTATTTCCGCCGTAGTTTGTGAAGTCCTTCTCTGTTGAGGAGGCGCTTACAAGCGTTACGCCTGCAACATCGTCTATCAACTGAGCGTAGATATGCTGAAGAGAACGGAACACATTAAGGCGAGGGCACTGAGCTGTGCCTGTAATCTTGGCGCGGACTCTCTTGTGTCTTTTGAGTCTTGCCTTTTTTGTATCTGGTCTGCTAACCATAGCTTAACACTCCTCCTATTATTTTCCGCCCTTACCGGCTTTTCCTTCTTTACGACGGATATGTTCGTCAACATATTTAATGCCCTTACCCTTATAAGGCTCGGGAGGTCTCTTCTCACGGATTTCCGCTGCGAACTGACCGACTTTCTGCTTATCGGGGCCGGAAACAACTACCTTGTTGGGGTTGGGAACATCTATTGTGATGCCCTCAATCTCGCTCATAACAACCTGATGTGAATATCCGATGTTAAGAACAAGGTCTTTGCCCTGCTTCTGAGCACGGTAACCTACGCCGTTAACCTCGAGCTCCTTTGTGTAGCCCTTCTCAACGCCTTCAACCATGTTAGCGATGAGTGTACGGGTAAGTCCGTGGAGTGACTTGTTAAGGTTGCTGTCGTCAGGGCGTGTAACTACTACCTGACCGTCTTCCATAGCAACATTCATATTCTTGTGCACTGTTCTGGTGAGAGTACCCTTGGGTCCCTTTACGGTAACAGTGCTGCCGTCGATTTTAACTTCAACCCCGGCAGGAACTGCGATGGGGTGTCTGCCTATACGTGACATTTACTGTACCTCCTCTTACCAGATGAATGCGAGAACCTCGCCGCCAACATTGGCTTTACGAGCCTCTTTGTCTGTCATAACGCCTTTGGATGTTGAAAGGATAGCGATGCCGAGACCTTTCATAACCTTGGGCATATCTTCACAGTTTGTGTAAATACGCAAGCCGGGCTTTGAAACTCTGCGAAGTCCGGTAATTACGCTTGACTTGTTGGGGCCGTATTTGAGAGAAATCTCTATAACGCCCTGCTTTCCGTCTTCCTCAACGGTAAAGCCTTTGATGTAACCTTCATCAACAAGAATTTGAGCAATCGCTTTCTTCATGTTTGATGCAGGCACTTTCACTGTATCATGCTTTGCAGAATTCGCATTGCGGATTCTGGTGAGCATATCACCGATTGAATCAGTAATTTGCATAATGAGTTACCTCCTGTAAAATTGATTGCTCTATTACCAGCTTGATTTCTTCACGCCGGGAATCTGACCTGCGTGTGCCAACTCTCTGAAACAGATACGGCATACTCCGTATTTGCGGAGGTAAGCATGTGGTCTGCCACAGATTTTGCATCTGTTGTACTGTCTTGTTGAATACTTTGCAGGTCTTGCCTGCTTAACCTTCATTGCTGTCTTTGCCACTTGTTACCCCTCCTTACTTTGCAAACGGTGCGCCCATGAGAGACAAGAGCTCTCTTGCTTCTTCGTCGGTATTCGCAGTTGTTACAAAGCAGATGTCCATACCGCGAACCTTATCAATCTTATCATAGTCGATTTCAGGGAAAATCAACTGCTCCTTAACGCCCATTGAGTAGTTACCTCTGCCGTCAAAGGAGTTGGGGTTAATTCCTCTGAAGTCACGAACACGGGGAAGAGCCAGATTGAAGAATCTGTCGATGAACTCATACATCTTGTCTCCTCTGAGTGTTACCTTAACGCCGATTGTCATACCCTCACGAAGCTTGAAGTTAGCAACGCTCTTTTTAGCTACGCATTTAACGGGCTTCTGACCTGTGATCTGTGCAAGATCAGTCATGATTGCGTCAACAACCTTTGAGTTGTCCTTAGCCTCGCCGCAGCCAACATTGATGATAACCTTATCAATCTTCGGAATCTGCATAACGCTTTTGTAGTTGAACTTCTTTTGAAGTGCAGGAACAACATCGGCTTTATACATTTCTTTAAGTCTTGCTGCCATTTTATTGTTCCTCCTTATTCAAACTTTGCGCCGCACTTTTTGCAAACGCGTTTTTTATCTTTGCCCTGTCCGTCATGACCTACTCTTGTAGCCTGACCGCACTTGGGGCAAACAAGCTGTACTTTGTCAGCGTAAAGAGCGCTTTCAGCCTTGATAAGTCCGCCGGGCTCACCCATCTGACGGGGCTTAACATGCTTTGTTACGATGTTTACGCCTTCAACAATAACCTTACCCTCTTTGGGGCTGACTTCAAGGACCTTGCCCTTTTTGCCGCGGTTTTTGCCGTTGATAACGATAACCTCGTCACCGGTTTTTACATGAACCTTATTCATTTAGGGCACCTCCTTAAAGTACTTCGGGAGCAAGAGAAAGGATTTTCATATAGTCCTTATCACGAAGCTCTCTTGCAACCGGTCCAAAGATACGGGTACCTTTGGGGTTTTTATCTTCTTTAATGATAACGGCTGCGTTTTCATCGAAACGGATATATGTTCCGTCATCTCTGCGAACGCCTTTAACCGATCTTACAACGACTGCCTTTACAACATCGCCTTTTTTAACAACACCGCCGGGTGCTGCTTTTTTAACAGATGCTACAATGACATCGCCGATGTTAGCATATCTTCTACCTGAACCACCGAGAACGCGGATGCACATAATTTCTTTTGCACCGGTGTTATCGGCAACCTTGAGGTAAGTCTGCTGCTGTATCACAATGATTGCCTCCTTTAATTACTTTGCTTTCTCGATAATTTCAGCTACACGCCATCTCTTGTCTTTTGAAAGCGGACGTGTTTCCATTACTAAAACTCTGTCGCCGACACCGCACTCGTTATTCTCGTCATGAGCCTTGATTTTAACGGTTCTGTTAACGATTTTGCCGTAAAGCGGATGCTTAACTCTGTCCTTGATTGAAACAACAACAGTTTTATCCATCTTGTCGCTTGTTACGATACCGACCTGTGTTTTTCTGAGGTTTCTTTCCATATTGAACGCCCTCCCTTTCCTTACGACTCACTGCCGTGTAATTCGATATCGCGGATAACTGTTTTTACTCTTGCGATATCCTTTTTAACGGCACTGATACGCATCGGATTTTCGAGTTGGTTGATGGCTTCTTGAAAACGAAGCTTGAAAAGTTCGTCCTTCAATTCCAAAAGTTTAGCATCCAACTCCTTGGGAGAGAGCTTTCTGATCTCGCTTGCTTTCATTACTGCTCACCACCCTGTTCTTCTTTAGTTACAAACTTGCATTTTACGGGAAGCTTGTTAGCTGCAAGACGCATAGCCTCACGAGCTGTTTCTTCCGGAACGCCGGCAATTTCAAACATTACTCTGCCGGGCTTAACAACCGCTACCCAATATTCGGGAGAACCTTTACCTGAACCCATTCGAGTTTCAGCAGGCTTTTCCGTAATCGGCTTGTCGGGGAAAATCTTTATCCAAACCTGACCGCCACGCTTAATGTATCTTGTCATAGCAATACGGGCTGCCTCAATCTGGTTTGATGTAATCCATGCGGGCTCGAGAGACACAAGACCGTAATCACCGTAGGTAACCGTAGTACCTCTTGAAGCCTTACCTGTCAAGCGTCCTCTGTGAACGCGACGGTATTTTACTCTTTTAGGTAAAAGCATTATTTTGTGCCTCCTTCCTTAGCGCGCTTGCGGCTTTCATGGAGAACCTCGCCTTTGTAAATCCATACCTTAACGCCGATTCTGCCGTAGGTTGTTTTAGCCTCTGCAAAGCCGTAGTCAATATCTGCACGGATTGTTTGAAGGGGGATTGTACCCTCATGATAGTGCTCTGTACGGGCAATTTCTGCGCCGCCGATTCTGCCGCTTACCTGTGTCTTAATACCCTTTGCGCCGAGACGCATTGTTCTGCTGATGGACTGTTTCAGAGCTCTTCTGAAAGAAATTCTTCTTTCAAGCTGTGAAGCAATGTTTTCAGCAACAAGCTGTGCATTAAGGTCAGGCTGCTTGATTTCAACGATATTGATGAAAACTTCTTTATCGCCGCCAAGCTTTTTCTTGCAAATTTCTTTAAGCTTTTCAATCTCTGCGCCCTGACGGCCGATTACCATGCCGGGCTTTGCGCAGTGAATGTTGATGCGTACTCTTTTTGCATCTCTTTCGATTTCTACCTTAGGAACACCTGCGGGAGCGAGTGTTTCAAGGAGATACTCACGAAGCTCGTAGTCAGAAACAAGAGTGTCACCGAAGTCTTTCTTGTCTGCATACCAGCGTGATTCCCAGTTTTTAATAACACCGATTCTTAAACCGGTCGGATTAACTTTCTGGCCCATAACTCAACCTCCTCCTTTATTCTGCTTCCTTAAGTGTTAAATTGATATGAGATGTTTTCTTGTTAATTCTGTAAGCTCTGCCCTTGTCGCGGGGTCTGATTCTTTTAAGAGTGGGACCCTGGTCAACTGAGCAAGCAGCTACATAAAGTCTTGTAACATCCATGTTTTTCATCTCTGCATTAGCCATTGCTGACTTGAGAAGCTTGTAAAGCGGTTCACACGCAGCCTTAGGTGTGTATTTAAGTATCGCCATAGCTTCATCGCAGGGCTTATTTCTGATAAGGTCAAGAACAATCTTTACCTTACGGGGTGCAATGCGCACATAAGTTGCCTTTGCTGTTGCTTCCATTATTCAATACACTCCTTTCGACTTATTTACCGTTGTTGGATGTTTTTGAACCTGCGTGACCTCTGTAAGTTCTTGTGGGCGCAAATTCACCTAACTTATGACCGACCATATCCTCTGTAACATATACAGGAACATGCTTTCTGCCGTCATGTACCGCAAAGGTATGACCAACAAAATCAGGGAAAATTGTTGAGCTGCGGCTCCATGTTTTAAGAACGATTTTTTCGCCGTTCTTATTCATCTCTTGAACCTTCTTCATAAGGCTTTCTGCTACGTAAGGTCCTTTTTTAGTACTTCTACTCATTTATGACAGCTCCTTTCCCATTATTTACCGTTACGACGCTTAACAATAAGCTTGTCGGAACTCTTCTTCTTATTTCTCGTCTTATATCCGAGAGCGGGCTTGCCCCAAGGTGTGCAGGGTCCGGGACGGCCGACGGGTGACTTACCTTCACCACCGCCGTGGGGGTGGTCATTGGGGTTCATTACGGAACCGCGAACGGTAGGTCTGATACCCAGGTGGCGTGTGCGTCCTGCTTTACCGATTTTAACATTCTCGTGATCCGTATTTCCTACCTGACCGATTGTAGCCATACAACCGTTGGGTACGTTACGAAGCTCACCTGAGGGAAGACGGAGGAGTGCGTATGCGCCCTCTTTTGCCATAAGCTGTGCCGCATTACCTGCTGCACGTGCAAGCTGACCGCCTCTGCCGGGATAAAGCTCAACATTGTGTACGAAAGTACCGGTGGGGATATTTACAAGAGGAAGTGCGTTACCGGGCTTAATATCGGCCTGCTCGCCTGCTTCAATCTTGTCGCCCACTTTAAGGCCTACGGGAGCAAGAATGTATCTCTTCTCGCCGTCCTCGTACTGAACAAGAGCAATATGTGCTGAACGGTTGGGATCGTATTCAAGTGTTAAAACTGTTGCAGTCATATCCGTCTTATCTCTCTTGAAATCAATAATACGGTACTTTCTGCGATTTCCGCCGCCTCTGTGGCGAACGGTTATTCTTCCGTAACTGTTACGGCCTGCGTTTTTGCTGAGAGGAGCCAAAAGACTTCTTTCGGGAGCGACCTTTGAAAGTTCGGAATAATCTGTAACCGACATATTTCGTCTTGCGTTTGTAGTCGGCTTATAGACTTTTATCGACATTTCGTTCATCTCCTTTGTAGTTTTTTATGGAGTGCAGAGTTTTCTGCTTCGGGAAGCTTTGCGGAGTATGTCGAAACTCCATACCTTACCGCCCGAAATTAAAATCATTACATCATTCCGTCAAAGAACTCGATTGTCTTTGAATCCTCGGTAAGAGTTACGATTGCCTTTTTCCATGAAGCTCTGTATCCCTCATAGCGACCGTAACGGCGAAGCTGGCCTCTTACATTGATTGTGTTGACCTTTTCAACCTTAACCGAGAAAAGCTTTTCAACAGCCTTTTTGATGTCAACCTTTGTTGCGTCCTTTGCAACTTTAAAGGTGTATTTTTTGTCTGCGGTACCCATCATTGACTCTTCTGTAATGACGGGGGCGAGGATAATTTCCTGTGCAAGTTTCATTATGCATAAACCTCCTCTATTTTTGTAACGGCATCTTTAAGAACTACGATTGTGTCGCAGTTAAGGATGTCATAAACATTGAGTGTGCTTACAAGAGTAACCTTTGCACCTGCAATGTTTCTTGCGCTCTTGTAAACAACATCATTCTTCTCGGGAAGAACGATAAGAGTTTTCTTGCCTGCCTTTATAGCATTGAGCGCCGCAGCAGCGTCCTTTGTCTTGATTGCGTCAAGCTTGAAATCGTCAAGAACAATCATCTCATCGGCTGCAACCTTTGAGGAAAGTGCGGACTTCATAGCAAGTCTTCTTACCTTCTTGTTTATTGAGAAACCGTATGTGCGGGGCTTGGGGCCGAGAGCGATTCCGCCGTGATACCACTGGGGAGCTCTTGTTGAACCCTGACGCGCATGACCTGTTCCCTTTTGTCTCCAAGGCTTTTTACCGCCGCCGGACACCTCAGAACGAGTGAGAGTTGACTGAGTGCCCTGGCGCTGATTTGCCAAGTAATTAACTACTACAAGGTGCATTGCCGATGTGTTGGGCTCGATAGCAAATATGC
The DNA here is from genome assembly GCA_946041635.1 of uncultured Clostridia bacterium. Taxonomy (GTDB): domain Bacteria; phylum Bacillota; class Clostridia; order Oscillospirales; family Acutalibacteraceae; genus Fimenecus. The sequence goes on along the minus strand of CAMGDG010000005.1, from coordinate 31,963 downwards.
TGTCGTTGAGCTCGATATCGGAAACCTTCTTGCCCTTTGTATCCAATACTGCTAATTTAGCCATTTCTTTCAACTCCTCTCTTATTTCTTAACTGTGTCAGCGATTACTACGATACCGCCTCTGGGACCGGGGATGGCGCCCTTGATTGCGATAAGGTTGTTTTCTGCGTCAACCTTGACAATGTCAAGATTCTGAATTGTAACTCTCTCGGAGCCTAAGTGACCTGCAAGCTTCTTTCCCTTGTAAACTCTTGAAGGGTCGGAGCAAGCGCCCAACGAACCTGCGTGACGGGCAACAGGACCTGTACCGTGAGATTCTTTAAGGCGTGAGAAGTTCCATCTCTTGATGGCACCCGCTGTTCCCTTACCTTTGCTTGTACCCACAACGTCAACTCTGTCGCCTGCTGCGAATACATCGGCTTTAAGAACATCGCCTACATTAACTGACTCTGTGTCCTCAAGTCTAAACTCTTTGAGAACCTTTTTGGGAGCGACATCAGCCTTCTTGAAGTGACCTGCCATGGGCTTGTTCACTCTCTGAACCTTAACATCGCCGAAGCCTACCTGAACTGCGGCATAGCCGTCGTTCTCGACAGTCTTCTTCTGCACTACTGTGCAGGGACCAGCCTCAACTACCGTAACGGGAATTACTTTTCCGCTCTCGTCGAAAAGCTGTGTCATACCGATTTTTTTACCGATAAGACCTTTTTGCATTTTTATTTCCTCCTTTGGTTATTGGTCGGCATTCACCGACTTGACCTTGCTCAGCGTTTTCTTAAAGATTAAAGCTTAATCTCGATGTCAACACCGGCAGGAAGCTCAAGACCTGTAAGAGCCTCAACAGTTTTGTTTGAGGGTCTTAAAATGTCGATAAGCCTTTTGTGTGTTCTCTGCTCAAACTGCTCACGGCTGTCCTTATCCTTATGAACGGAACGAAGAATTGTAACAACTTCCTTCTCTGTGGGAAGCGGAACGGGACCTGAAACCTGAGCGCCTGTACGCTTTGCTGTTTCAACAATCTTTTCTGCTGCCTTGTCCACAAGGTCGTGGTCATAGCCTTTAAGTCTGATGCGGATTTTCTTACCTTTTGTTGCTGCCATTTTGTTTTCCTCCTAATTTTCTGGGCACGCTTTTTTGTTTGCAACTCAGCCGGGTGTTTCCACCCTGCCGTTTTAAAAACCGAAAAACCGGTTTTAGTTTTTCGGACGGCGCAAAAAAGCGCAAAATGCTCCTGCAAGTACCGCAAATGCGCAGTTGGGTTACGCATAACGGTTTTGAAGCACTATTGGTTCGCCCGATTTAAAATCAGACATACTCCGCGGTAATTCCCTGCATCAAAAGTGCAGCCACCTACCGCTTCAACGCATATCGCACACTGCCGACGGGCATAATTCACCCATAGCCGCAGAATGCTTGTATATTCTATCACATCATTCGTGAAAATGCAAGAACTTTTTTAAAAAAGTTTGTGAAAAACGCAGAAAATTTTTACAGTAAAATTTCAGTACAATATCTTGTGTTCAAAACACAAAAATCACCGTTATTTAGATGTTTTTTTACAATTAAGAAGCGAATATTTATTATATATTATAATATGTATAGAAAAAAATCATGCGATGGCACTATGATTGCCTACATTGTATGGTGCCCCGCCCTCGGCGCACCGTGAAATTTTACGAAATTTTGCGGCGGGGGCAAGCCCTTAATATTACAGCAAATCCCTTTCCTCCCTCTGACGAGGGAGGTGGATTTTGCGAAGCAAAAGACGGAGGGAGAGACACTACTTGCAAAAATACAAATAGTTTTTCTCTCCCCCAGTCGTGATAACGCCACGACAGCCCCCTCGTCAGAGGGGGCAATAATGTTTTTTCGCCGTTGGTTTTTGTGTAATTTTGCGGGACGATGAAAGGCATCGTCCCCTACAAGGCAACTATAATTTAAAAGCGAACTTGTAGGGGCAGATGCCCTACATCTGCCCGAAATTTTATATGAAATTGACATCTGTTTTGTAGGGTGCGACGCCCCGGTTGCACCGTTGTTTTCACGAGATTTTTTCGGGGAGCATATCAACCCTCGCCGAAATTTTTACTTATTCTTTTTACCTCTGCTCTGATAATCTGCGTTGATTTCTTCACTCCAATCAGCGCTAAGCGGTGCGCTTGCTCTGACATTACAAACCGCTTTTGCAACCGTTTCGTACAGAATTTGAGTTCCTCTGCCGTCGGCATTGTAATTAACTGCTCGGTCTTTATCAATGCCATAACGAGCTGCTGTTTCAACCGCATCAATGTTAGCACCGATGAAAAGGAACTCCCAACCGTATTTTTCTTTTTGCCGTTCAATCATCTTTTTGACCTGTTCGCTTGTGTAACGGCGACTTGCGTTCTCCTGACCGTCGGTTGTGATTGCAAACATAGTGTGCTCCGGCACATCTTCGGGACGGGCATACTTATGAATGTTGCCGATATGATGAATAGCACCGCCAATAGCATCAATAAGTGCCGTGCAACCGCGAACGGTATAATCGTTGTCGGTCATCTTATGAATATCTCCGAGTTTCACACGGTCGTGCAGGACTTCGGACTCATCATCAAACAAAATGGTTGATACATAGCAATCACCGTCCTGCTTCTTCTGCTTTTCAATCATAGAGTTGAAACCGCCGATTGTGTCCGCTTCAAGCCCTGCCATAGAACCGCTTCTGTCCAAAATAAATACGAGTTCAGTAATGTTGTTTTTCATAATAAAAAACCTCTCTTTCATTTGATGTCATCATTGTACACCAATAAAAGAGAGGTTAGGTCGCATAGCAAGCGACAAATTCAAATTAAACATTCACATTTTGAAAAATGTTTTATCTGACTTATATAATAATTAACACTTATTCGTTCATTACGAAATATTAAAAACTTCAATCAATCATCAATAAGGTTTAATTTTACTAATCTTGAACTAATACTTCCGGGTGAGCGTTTAAAATGCTTCTGCATTTCTGCTTTTGTTGCTCCGCTTTCAAACATTTTGGTGAGTAGTTTGTCATCTTCAAAACTCCAAGGTTTTCCGGCATTTTCATATTCGGATTTTTCTTTTACAGAATTATCATTGAGGATAGTATAAAAAGCTCTCACAACCTCGGATTTATTGCATACACAATCATCCGGTAAAACTTCACCTGTTATCGGATCAATCCCTTGTGACAGTGCATATATAATTTCTTTTGCTCTTTTAACATCCATATAATCGCCCCTATGATGCTTTATTGTTTTAATATTAATTTGTTAATATCCGCTTTGTTTCTTCTATATCCTTTTCAATCAACGGACGCATAGTATCTTTATATTTTGATAATTCAGCAGTTTCAAGGCAAGCGAGTATTTTAGGAATATACTGCGGTTTTGCCGTGTTGATTTGTGCAAGAGCGTTAATACATTGCCTTGCGGTTATCGGTTTTTCGTCTGTTATATGCGTTAAAAATTCAGGCAAAACAAGGTCAAATTTGTTATCATTTGCCGTCAATTTTGATATTATATCTTCCATTATCTACATCTCCGCAAGCGAGAAATTATTTTTCAAATTTTTCCGCCCATTCTACTTCCTTAAACCCTACAAGCACAAAATCATCGCCTATAAGCAACGGTCTTTTAACAAGCATTCCGTCGGTTGCGAGGAGTTTTAACATCTCGTCCTCGGTCATTTCAGGGAGTTTATTTTTAAGGTCTAATGATTTATAAAGCAGACCGCTTGTGTTAAAGAACTTTTTAAGCGGCAGTCCGCTTTTCTTATACCACTCTGTTAGTTCTTCAAGTGTGGGATTATCGAGTTTAATGTCCCTTAACTCATATTTAATTTTGTTATCATCAAGCCACTTCTTTGCTCTTTGGCAAGTTGTGCATTTAGGATAACAGATAAACTTAATCATAATTTCACGCTCCAAGTAAGCTTTGGTCAAAGGCAAACAGTGCCTCGTTGATTTCAAAAATGTTGTAATTACCTTTGCTAATAAAGTATTCGATGATAATATCGAATTTATTGCTGTGAGAAAGCGCAAAGCCTGCCTTTTTGAGCATGTCTTCGGTTTCATCGAGAGAAAGCTCCAACGAAATAGCAAAAGCGATTGCAGTAGGTTTGCTCGGCTTATAATTCACATCACCGCGAATTTTTGAGAACAGTTTACGGTCAATATTCGCCTTTTTATAGCACTCGGCATCGGTCATGCCTTTTTCGTCAATCTTGTGAAGAAGCATCTGCGAAAAACTCTCGTCAATCTGTTTGAGTTTGGCGTCAAGGTCATCTGCCAAAGGTTGTGCTTTACATTCGTCAAAACGCTCTAATGTGAATGAAGTTGTTGGCATATTCAAGCACACACTTCTTTGGGAGTAATCGGTATGCTCATCAACATAGTTTTCGTCGATATATTCTTCGATATCTGTAAACAGTTTCCCGCTGATTTTATATGCCGCTTTATCAAATATGACGATATAGACCTTCATTTCATTTTCGAGAAGAAAGTCGCTGATAACATCAACGGCAACCTTTAACGCCCGGTCTTTCGGGTAACCGTACACGCCCGAAGAGATAAGCGGAAAAGCCACAGTTTCACATTTGTGTTCTTTCGCCAGAGCCAAAGACTCACGATAGCAGGATTCAAGCAAAGCCTTTTCACCGTGCTTGCCGTCTTCATATATAGGACCGACAGTATGTATTACATACTTTGCAGGCAGATTATATCCACCCGTAATTTTTGCCTTGCCGGTCTTACAACCGCCGAGAGTTTTACACTCGGCAAGCAACCCCGGCCCTGCGGCATAGTGAATCGCACCGTCAACACCGCCACCGCCTAAAAGGGATTCGTTGGCAGCATTAACAATGGCGTCCACCGCCATTTTAGTTATATCGTTTCTTACAATTTCTAATGGCATAAAGCAAGCCTCTTTTTTACTATATATGTAAACATGTTTATAAACTTTGTGAATAATTATAGCAGATTTGAGTATCAATAACAAGGTTCAATCAGGGGACAGCCAGCGTGAAAGTCCACCATATATAAAACGCATTTTGGAAAACACAATATATTGATGACCGGTCTTTCATCTGTTGCGTGCAATAAAAAATCATGCGGTGTTCTATGTATTTACTTGCTTTCCCTAAGACAGAGAACCGTCCCCTGTCTTCCTTATACGCTAAAAAGGTATGCCGTATGATATAATGTGGATTGAAATATTTAAGCGGTACAAAGCCGCACTGGCAATCAATGCAAAGTCATATTAAATCATAAACTATAACCTTGATGTAACTACATCAAAAATGCTTTTTTCAATATAATATAGTTTCTTCTCTATAAAATTTACAAATTGATTGATTCTTAACAATTTGAAAAGGACAAGCCTCAGTTTCTCAATTAAGAGACAAATAACAAAGAGGCAAAATGCAGAACCAAGAACAAGTATCGGAAGTAACCAAGCGGAAAAATCAGCAATCCAAACAAATTTAGAAATCACAAAATGTTCCCGAACAATTGGGTGTTCATGAATAAGATAAACGCCAAAAGCTGCGGGTGCGAAGCAAGCAATTACTTTTGAAGATTTAGGGCTAAAATGTAATTTAGAGAAAACGGAAACAAGAGAAATAGCAACAAAAACGATAGTCAAACTTGTGTAATTCACAAATATGCCGAAAGCGGAAATCGGGATAAACTCATGTGCAACCCACGAAAAAACAATGCAAATTGCACTACCCGTCAAGAAAAACCAATTCCGCATTTTTTTCGGAATATCGCATTTTTTTAACCAAGCACCGACAAGATATAAAATTGAAAGCCAAACCATGCTGTATCCGCCGGATATTTTAAAGCAATCCCCAAAATAATTAGCAAATGTCACATAAACTACAAATACCAAAAATATCACCGTAATTAAACGGGTTGCCTCTTTTAGGTTACAGAAACGCATTAGTTTATTTAACCAAGGAATAATAAAGAACAATCCTGCATAGGCACTAACAAACCAGTATGCCCCCAAAGCAACGGGCAAGCAAGATTTTATCAGGGTCTTTATACCTATACTTTCCGGCTTCAATAGGAATGCAAGCAATGTAATTCCAAAGTTATACGTAAATATCTGCAACCAAAAGCTAAAAAACTTAGTATATCTGTATGGCTTCTCGTTATCGCTGTATGCAACGAACCCACTTATTATTGCGTAACAATCCACGGCGCAATAAGCAGCCGTTTCTAAAAGCCAAGCAATATGGTGTTTACCCCCTGTTGTTGAGGAAAGAACGTCGCCTTTCCCTAAAACATGCAGGATAACAACCATAAACATAGCAATAAGTCGCAACAAATCTATACCATAGTTTCGCCGGTCTGTTTGTCTGTCTGTTAAAGATTTTACATCGTACATTTCACATTATATACTCCTGTTTTATTTACTGTAATCCATAAAAACCATTTGGTATTATACTATAAATCCTCAAAAAGTCAATTACCGGCTCTCAGGATTTATCGCTTATCTACTAACTGCTTCAAGCATCTTTTTGTAGATTTATCATAAAGCGCGAAAACGCACAAAACAACAGTAAAAAATGACAATGGTACAAATGATTGGAGAAAGCCAAAAGTGTCGGCAAACCGGTGGTATTTTTTATCTTTTCTTATAAATTACAAGTTCGGGATTTTCGCCGTTTTCCTCATAGGTGCAGACAAGCAAGAAATCCATATTTGCGGCAATTCCGAAACAACGGTCGTCGCCTGAATTACATTCCAATTGATTTCCCAGATAGGTTGCGTTGTCATCAAGGAATTTTTGAACACAAGGGGACGGTTCTTTTGTGTCGTCCCAATGTGATTTGTTCACTGACCTTAATTTGAATATAGCATTATTGTTATTAAAAGTCAACAAAAAAGGACGAGAAACAATCTCGTCCTATATTTAATCAAACTTTTTTCTACCAACCCCTTACTAATCCCCGTCAATCTGCTGATTTGCCTGATTGTCGCCACAAACCGATCACGGCGGGAGCAAGCCCCCGCCCTACACGGATAAAATTGGTCTTGGGTTGATTTTGCGGGCCGCTGAAAGTTTTTACGCTTTCAGCGGTTGCTTTATCTTTTCTTATAAAATACAAGTTCGGGATTTTCGCCGTTTTCTTCATAGGTACAGACAAGCAAGAAATCCATATTTGCGGCGATACCGAAACAACGGCCGTCGCCTGAATTACATTCCAATTGATTTCCGAGATATGTTGCGTTGTCATCAAGGAATTTTACTGTTTGACCGTTTGGAAGTCGGTATTCAAGGTTGATGTATCCGCCCACGAGCGCATTAAGCTTTTCAACCTTTGGCATTCCTTCAATATGTAACTCATTAAACTCATTGATGAGCTGCCTTTTAAATTCTTCAAACTTATCTGCCCCGCTGAGGTATTTATGCTGTTTCCAATAATCGAGTTTAGGAAGCATATCCTTCATATACGCACGAGCCTGCTCAGATGAAAAATGCTCATTTGCCATATTCTGCACGCAGACCTCAATTAAATCGTCCATATTATGATACATATACTCGCCGTCAGCATAGCACCATTTGCAGTATTCTTCGTTGAAAAAGCCGTCTTTTTCACGACTGGTATTAGAGTCTTCAAGGGGCATACCGCAGCATTGGCAAATCAGTTGTCTCGGTGAGCCGAGAAGCGTGTTAATCGAAACATCAAATAATTTTGACAGCAGCTTTAAGGTTTCTGTATTGGGCGTAGTTTCACCGTTTTCCCAACGAGAAACAGCCTGACGGGTTACGAATACCTTTTCCGCAAGTTCATCCTGTGACATACCTTTTTTCGTTCTCAGTTCAAGAATAATATTTTTTGTATCCATATGTTTATCACCTCATACCGATTATACCGCAAGAATTGCAGTTTGAAAAGCAACTTGTTGTTGCCAACATTTTTAAAAACGGAGCTTCGTTATTTCTTTTTCTTTGGTGCAGGGAGTTCATCATACATTGCATCAAAGAGACCGGTTAGAAACTCTTTACTTTCTACTTTATTAACTCTACTTTATTAACAAGCAACATTTCTTTCGCTCCCTCATATGGCAATTCGTAGGTTTCAGTTGGCATAGCCTGATTTCAACAAAGACTAACCGAGATTCACTTTTTGTGAATCCCGGCTTCTGTGAGGCTGTTTTTACACAGCACTGTTTTCTTCAAAATGATTTTTTGCCGATTATGGCGGCAATTCTGAAAACGGTAAAGGCTATTATCCCAACGGTCAGTGCCGTTTTCAGAACATTCATTACTTTCAGCATATTTGTAAGCCGCAGTATAGTTTTAATATCGTTTCCCATTTCAATCCCCCGATGTGAGCAATACTCCGTGAGCAATAGACGGTATGCTCTCTCCCTGCATAGTTGATGTGGGCGAAAGAAGTGCTCCCGTACCTACAAAAAGCACCTTGTTAAGCTCTCGACTTTGAAGCCTTTTCATAATATACGAATTAACAACGGAGCCACTGCACCCGCAACCCGAACCGCCTGCGTGGACATCCTGACCTTCAAGGTCATATATCATCAGTCCGCAGTCCCCGTGAACGGAGGATATATCAATATTATTGTCTTTTACAAGAAGTTCAAGCAATAATTCCGTTCCCACCTTGCCCAAATCGCCGGTAAGAATCAAATCGTAATCCTGGGGCTTTGTATTGGTATCGTTTAAAAATTCCGCAATAGTACCTGCTGCGGCGGGAGCCATGGCGGCACCCATATTATTGGCGTCTTTTATGCCTAAATCCGTTATTTTACCGAAAATGACCGCCTCAACAGATGGCGTTGATTTTTTATGAGAAGAAATTACTGCCGCCCCTGCCGCCGTTGCCGTTCTTTGAGCTGAGGGCGGTTTTTGACCGCCGTACTCCAAGGGCAGGCGGAACTGTCTTTCAGCCGAGGCGAAGTGGGAAGAAGTGGACGCCACGGCATTATCGGCGGCTTTCGCATCTACGAGAACAGAGGCAAGTGCCATTGAAAGCGCCATAGTTGAGCATGCACCATACAGCCCCAAAAACGGCATTTTCAGTTCTTTTATTCCGAAAGAAGTGCCGATACACTGGTCAAGCAAATCACCCGCCATAATCAAATCTATATCCTGCGGGGTGAGCCCAGCTTTTTCGATTGCCCTTGTGACCGCATCACGCTGTAAAGCACTTTCGGCTTTTTCCCACGAGGGACAGCCGTCTATTGTATCATCGGAATAAGCATAGTCAAATTCCTTACCCAAAGGCCCCTGAGCCTCCGTTTGACCTACAACCGCCGCACTGCCGTGGATTGAGGGCTTTGTGGGCAGCATAAGCGTATATCTTCCTGTGCGGATTGCCATAATAATCGCTCCGTTTCATTGCATTTTATTATATTTTTACCCTTGTATCCGTAATAATACAAAAAAATAAAAAAAGCAGTTGAAAAACCTTTTTGAGGTAATCAACTGCTTTATATCTTTATATTTTATATTTTTTTAACTGTTTTTAAGCAACATCAAATCCAAGGCTATTGCATCGAAGGCATCTACTGCGCCGTCATTGTTCAAATCGCACCTTTTCAGCATAATGTTATCCCTGACCGCTGCCCGAGCGGTGGCAATATCCACCAAGAGCAGATAATCCTCACGGGTTACAATGCCGTCACCGTCCGCATCGCCTGAAACCTTTGAGGGTCCCATTCCGTGAAGATACAGATCAAGGGTAATAGCGTCAAAGCCGTCCACGGCGCCGTCATAGTTCAAATCTCCGTTGATTTTCATAGCAAAAGACAAATATGAGTTTGCCGTTGCGATGGAGCAAAGCATGGCATAATCGGCAGTATTCAGCACGCCGTCAAAATTCACATCGCCTTCTGTGAGTTTGTCAAGGTTGACAAACGCAATTGAATTTTCGGCGGCATACTGCTGTGCATAAGTATCGGCATACCCGAAAATGCGTGCCGAGGAGGTATCTGTAAAGGCATTTTCCGAAATATCGGTAACGCAAGCGGGAATTACTGCGTCTGCCGCACCCAATGCGCCGCCGTCGATATACAAAGTGCCGTCCTTTACAACTGTTTCAAATGTATTTAGGCTCTTAATAAGATGCGTTCCGATATAAAAGATGTTTTCGTGCCAATTATCGGGATTGTTATATGCGCCGGTGTTGAAAAATGCATTTTCGCCCAGATTTATCGCCTTTTCCGGCAGAATTATTTTTCCGAGAGAGGTACAGCCGTAAAAAGCGTTGTTACCCACAGTTTTTACGGAATCGGGAATCAAAACCTTGTTAAGTCCGTCGGAACCCCTGAAAGCACCGTCGGCAACCACCAAAGTGCCTGTTTTTATATAATAGTCGCCTACGCAGTAAATCTCAATCAGGTTTTTGCCGAGATAAAGATATTGAAGTTCCGAAGCTATAATGTCCTCCCAGGGTATAGTTCCGCTTCCGTTGCCTATATCAACGCCGCCCGACGACGATAAATCCCTTATTTTCCAATTACTCTTGTCGTTATAATACGCTGTGTTATATACGGCTCTTGCACCTATATGAGTAACGGTTTCGGGAAAAGTTATCTGAGAAAGCGCCGTGCATCCCTCAAAAGCAGACGCGCCGATGTCCGAAATCCCTTCCGAAACAGTAACGGATTGAAGCTTTGTGTTTTTTCTAAACGCACCCTCGCCTATTTTAATAACCGAAACGCCGTTCATTTCCGACGGCACGGTAAGCGCTGTACTGCTTCCGCTGTAAGCTGTTATTACGGCGTAACCGCCAACAAGCTCATAAGTAAAACCGCTGAAAGTCAGCGCTGATGACGGCATTGCAAAGGATGCTAAAATAAATACAAAAGATAAAAACACGCAAAATACTTTTTTCATTTACCGTCACCGCCTTTTAACATACTTTGTACATTATAACATTTTCTATTGTTAATTGCAATATCAAACGGCGAGAGCATAGCTCTCGCCGTACATATTCGCCATAAGTAATTGTGTAATTTTTCAGGCGATTCGTGAATCATAACGGAAAAAGAAACCACAAAACTAAATAGATTTATTTTTTCGCAAGACACGAAGTATTGCGGAAAAAGAAACTATTTAGAAGCGAGTTCGGCGCGGGCAAGTTTTATATTTTCCACAAAACGCTTGCCTGTCTCGGTGATTTTCTTGTAATCGCCTGTTTTTGCCCCTGCGGTGAGAGATGAACCTGCGCCGACGGCAACTGCACCCGCTTTAATCCACTCGCCGACATTGTCTGCATCAACGCCGCCGGTTGGCATCATTTTAGCATATGGAATGGGGCCTTTAATATCCTTGATAATCTTGGGTCCGAACAGATCGGCGGGGAACACCTTTAAAATATCAGCGCCGTTTTCCATAGCGAGCAGTCCCTCACGAACGCTCATAATACCGGGCATCATAGGTACACGGTAACGGTTGCAAAGGTGAAGTGTATCAAGGTCAAGGGCGGGGCTTACAATGTATTCCGCACCTGAGAGCATTGCTATTCTTGCCGTTGTTGCGTCAAGAACGGTACCTGCGCCGAGAATAATCTCCTCGGGAGTGTAGCGTTTTGCAAGCTCCTCAATAACCTTATCTGCATGGGGAACGGTAAAGGTAAGCTCAATAGCCGCAACTCCGCCCTCAATGCAAGCGTCAGTAATACGGATTGCCTTATCGACAGATTCCGCACGGACAACGGCAACAATACCGCAATCCTGAATTCTTGTAATAATTTTTTCTTTATCCATAATTACATCTCCTTCATAGCGGCGGGAGCAAGCCACCGCCCTACAATTCTGATTTTACCTGTCTTAATTGAAGATAGGATTATTTTTTCGCAAGACAATGTGGCGGAGGCGAAGCTGTATCGTGTATACCGCGATCCGAATGCCACGAAGTATTGCGGAAAAAGAAACTATCTTTGTACTCTTGCGCCGGCGCCGTTTACGATATTCTCAACCTCTTTCAAAGAAGCCATGGAGGTATCGCCGGGGGTGGTCATGGCAAGAGCACCGTGAGCAACGCCGTAATTAACAGCCTTCTGCGGGTCGCCCGTTGTAATAAGACCGTAGATAAGTCCCGAAGCAAAGGAATCGCCGCCGCCGACACGGTCGAGAATTTCAAGCCCGGGGAGAGAAAGTCCGTTATACACCTTGCCGTCCGCATAGCAGATAGCCGACCAATCGTTAACCGTTGCTGTTTTAACTGTACGGAGCGTTGTTGCAATTACCTTGAAATTGGGATATGTTTTGCAAACCTCACCCAACATTTTATAATAGCCCTCAATATTAAGGGATTTCAGGTTTTCATCGTTGCCCTCAATTTCAAAACCGAGACAAGCGGTAAAATCCTCCTCATTACCAATCATAACATCAATATATTTGGCAATTTCCTTATTTACCTCCTGCGCCTTTGCCTTGCCGCCGATGTCGTTCCAGAGTGACGGGCGGTAGTTAAGGTCATAGGAAACGATTGTACCGTATTTTTTAGCGGCTTTAACTGCGTCAATGGCAACCTGTGCCGTTGTTTCGGAAAGAGCGGCAAAAATTCCGCCTGTATGGAGCCAGCGAACGCCCAAAGTACCGAAAATATAGTCCCAATCAATATCGCCTGATTTAAGCTGTGAAACGGCAGTATGGCCACGGTCGGAAACGCCAACTGCGCCACGGATTCCGTAGCCTCTCTCGGTAAAGTTCAAGCCGTTGCGTACCGTTCTGCCGATACCGTCATACTTAACCCATTTGATAAGAGAAGTGTCAACGCCGCCCTGCAAAATGAAATCTTCAATAAGTCTGCCTACCTCGTTATCGGCAAAAGCGGTTACAACCGCAGTTTTAAGCCCAAAGCAACGGCGAAGTCCCCGTGCTACATTGTATTCGCCGCCGCCCTCCCAAGCACGGAAATTACGGGCGGTTTTAATTCTGCCCTCACCCGGGTCAAGACGAAGCATTATTTCACCGAGAGATATCATATCAAAGGTGCAATCCTCGGGTTTTCTCAAATTCAATTCCATTGTAATTACCTCCTATTATTGCCGTTACCTTATTTATTTAAAAACAGTAAAATCTGTGCCGCAACAAAAAGCGCAAACACGATTGCAATTCTTATTATATAAAGATTGTTATTAAACTCTGTGCCCTCATCATCGGCTTTTCTTTTAGCCTTTGAATACTTAACCGCAGTTATAACGGCAAGAATAATTCCAACAACAAACATTATTATCGCAGGTATAAGATATTTCACCGCTTACACCCCCGAATATGCGGAAAATCCTCCGTCGACACAAATGCTCGTACCTGTTATAAAGCTCGAATACTCTTCGTCGCAAAGGAAAAGCAATGCGCCCGAAAGCTCATGAGCCTCGCCGAAGCGCTTCATGGGAGTTGCGGCGAGAATTTTGCCTGTTCTGGCGGTAGGAGTACCGTCCTCATTCCAGAGCAAGGTTTTATTCTGATTTGTTGAGAAAAATCCCGGTGCAATAGCGTTAACACGGATTCCCACATCGGCAAAATGCACCGCCATAAACTCCGTAAAGTTTTTAACCGCCGCCTTTGCCGCCGAATATGCGGGGATTTTTGTAAGGGGACGGTAAGCGTTCATTGATGTTACCATAACAATGCAGGTATTCTCTTTTTCCGCCATATCACGGGCAAAAACCTGCGTGGGAATAAGAGTTCCCAAGAAATTCAAGTTGAATACAAAAGAAATTCCGTTTGCATCAAGGTCAAAGAAGGTTTTTATATCCTCGTCCTTATTTACAAGGTCGATTTTTTCAAGTGTTTCCTTGGTGGTTGTGCCTTTGGGATTGTTTCCGCCTGCACCGTTTAAGAGAATATCGCATGTGCCGAGTTTACTGTTTACAACCTCACGGGCTTTTTCCATGCTCTCTTTTTCAAGCACATTACAGCCGACGGCAATAGCCACACCGCCGTCCGCATTTATTTCATCGGCAACCTTTTGAGCCGCAGGCTCGTTCAAATCAAGAACGGCAACCTTAACGCCCTGCTTTGCAAGAGTTTTGGCAAAATCGGCGCAAAGAACTCCGCCGCCGCCTGTTACAACAGCCACTCTGCCTTTAAGATTTTCGTGTACCATAATCATTCCTCCGATTTTTCAACGGCTTCAAAAAGTCCGTTGAGATAAGCAGCTCCCAGCGCTCTGTCAAAAAGACCGTAGCCGGGGCGTGCCACCTCGCCCCAAATCATTCTGCCGTGGTCGGGACGTACATAGCCGTCAAATCCCACATCATTCAGCGCCTTGACAATTTCATACATATCAAGAGAACCCTCGGCTGACTCATGAGCGGTTTCGTTAAAGTGCCTGCCCTCCACCTTTACATTGCGGAGGTGGGCGAAATAAATTCTGTCGCCGAATTCCCGAATCATTGACGGCAAATCGTTATCGAGATTTGCGCCCAAAGAGCCTGTGCAGAAGGTTAAGCCGTTATATTTATTATCAACCATTGTCAGAAGCTTTTTAAGTGCGTCACGGTTCGTGATAATTCTGGGCAGCCCGAAAATATCCCATGGCGGATCGTCGGGGTGGATAGCCATTTTAACATCACATTCCTCGCAAACGGGCATAATTGCTTCGAGGAAATATTTAAGGTTATTCCACAAATCCTCTTTTGTAACGCCTTTGTACTTCTCAAACAGTTCTTTAATTTCGGGCATTCTTTCCGTTTCCCAGCCGGGCATTGCGTAGCCGTTTGAGTTGTCGTCAATATCCTTAAACATCTGCTCGGGGCTTTTGCCCTCTATCTGACCGCCGTCATAGGAAAGGCATGTTGCGCCGTTGCCCATATCCATGGAGAGGTCGGTTCTCGTCCAGTCAAAAACAGGCATAAAGTTATAGCAAATCACCTTTACTCCCGCCTTGGCAAGATTACGGATACAGGTTTTATAGTTTTCAATATATTTATCTCTTGTGGGAAGTCCTATTTTAATATCCTCGTGGATATTAACGCTTTCAATGCACTCCATTGTAAGCCCTGCCGCCTCAATTTCGGACTTCATTTTCAGAATATCCTCCATGGGCCACACTTCTCCTGCCGGCAGATAGTGAAGTGCGGGAACAACGCCTGTTACGCCCGGTATCTGCTTTATCTGCGAAAGAGTGACAGTATCTTTTTCACCGCCGAACCAGCGAATTGTCATTTGCATAAGCTTATCCTCCTATTGTTTTTATTTTCATTATTTTATCACCGTATTATTATCAATTCAAGGTAATATTTATTGTTCTTCTGGGAAATTTTTATCATTTTCCCAGTACTCAACATCATATTCGTCCTTTTCGGGGTCATATATATCCCAAAGTTCTCTTTCACCGTCCTCGGTTACAATTTCGGCGGGACATTCTGCGATAGCCTCCACCTTCATACCTCTTGACCAGATTGACGGCGTAATTCTGATTGTATATCCGCAGCAATTGGGAGTGAGCCATTCGTGCATAGGCGCCTCGGGCAGAGCATATGCCGCCATTATGGACATTATCACGCCGCCGTGGGTTATTACCGCCGTGTTTTTTACTCCCGAACGGATTACTCCGTCAACGATTTTTTCAAAGCATGAGCAGACGCGGTAATTAAACCTCACCTGACTGTCGCCGAAGGGTGCGGCTTTATTGGGATTTGTACCGCTGAGCCATTCTGCGAAATCCTCATCCTTTTGAAGCTCCTCGGCTGTTTTCCCCTCAAACTCGCCGAAATCGTATTCTATAAGGTCATCAAGCACAATGGGGTTTTTATCGGGATAAATCTCTTTTGCCGTTTCCAGACATCTTTTGAGAGGACTTGAAAATACGGCGTCCACCTCAGGATAACTGCCGTAATTCTCGATAATATCGTGAAGCTGTGCCATGCCCTCTTTGCAAACGGACACATCGGTATGACCTATGTATCTGCCCTCTAAATTTCCCGAAGTCATTGCGTGACGGATTAAATGAATTTGGTAAGTTTTCATATTTGCTCTCCTGCTTTTTTGTAAATAAAAACAATATACAAAATGTTTAAGCAACTGTATAATAATATTACTGTTCGTATAAAGAAGGGTTTAAAATGAGTACATCAATTTCTTCAAGACTTGTGTCATTGAGAAAAGATAAAAATTTAAGTCAGAAAGAAGCGGCGCAGGCACTTGGCGTTTCACAGGCTCTGCTCTCACATTATGAAAAGGGCATAAGAGAATGCGGGCTTGATTTTCTTTGCCGTGCCTCGGCCTTTTATGATGTTAGCTCCGATTACCTTTTGGGAATTTCCGAAACAAAAATCGTATCCGACGCTCTTTTTGAGCTTAACGATATTCCTCAGGACGGTGAGCTGAGAATGAGCACCATATTCCGTGCCTCTGTATTTCTCACGGAAAAAATGAGCGGCTCGGGCAACGATTATTCCCGACAGATAAGGGATATTTATATTCTCACCCTTTATAAAATCTACATAAGCGCCTTGAACAAAGGGCTTTTGCCTGCAAACGGGAAAATTCGCCCGGAGATTACTCCGTTTTTATCTTCAAGTATGCTTGATTATCTTCTTTCAACTCTTTTTACCGCAACTGCCGACGCTAAACCGAAGAAAAGCGAAAACCTGCCCCTTTGTGTGGAAACGGTTGTAGCAGAAGCGTTAAGGCTTATCGAAAGCCAAATTAACTCAATATACAATGCCTCTAATCAAAGCAACTGCTTGTAAATAAGGCTCTTTTTTATACCTGTTTCGTTGGCAACGGTTTTCGCCGCCTCGTTTACGCTGATTCCTTTTTTTACAAGTTCAGAAGCGGTTAAAACAGCCTGTTCCAATGTGACGGGCTGTTCTTTTTCTGCCTTATCGGCGCCTTTTACTATGAGAACATACTCTCCCTTGGGATTTTCCGTTTCAAAATATTCAATCGCCGCCGAAAGGCTTGTCCGCATCACGGTTTCGTGGATTTTCGTAAGCTCCTTGACAATACATATCTCACGGTTGCCGAAATACGAGAGCATGTCTTTAAGGGTTGCTTTAAGCTTATGGGGTGCTTCATAAAACACCATCGTTCTCGTTTCGGTTTTCAGCTCTTCAAGGTGCTCCTTGCGGCTGGGCTTATTCACACTTAAAAAGCCCTCAAAGGTAAAGCGTCCGCACTCCATTCCGCTGACCGCAAGGGCAGTTGCAAAGGCGGTGGGACCGGGAACGGACTCCACCTCAATTCCCCTTTCACGGCAAAGATACACAAGGTCCTGCCCCGGGTCTGAAATACAGGGCATACCTGCGTCTGTAACAACGGCGCAGTTTTCGCCCTTTAAAATCCTTTCAACTATTATTTCTCCCCGCTCTCGGCGATTATGCTCGTAATAGCTTACAAGGGGCTTTTTAATTTCAAAGTGATTTAATATTTTTGCCGTTACTCTTGTATCCTCGGCGGCAATAAAATCTACCTCGGACAAGGTTTTTATTCCTCGGGGAGAAAAATCGGACAAATTTCCGATAGGCGTTCCCACTACATAAAGCTTTCCGTTCATTTTAAATTCTCCCGATATTTTTCGGTTATTCCGAGCATTTCATCGCTCAATGTACCGTCTGTATTTTCCACTATCAGGGGCTTTTCCACTTTAAGCCCGTTTTTGCCGCCTCTCCTGCCGTCTATCAACACGAGCCACGGCTGAGTGTCGCCTCTTTTGCTGACGAAACGAAGCTTTTTCGGCTCTATTCCGCTTTCCCTCATAGCAATCATTGCGTCAAACACTCTTTCGGGGCGGTGACAAATGCAAAATCGCCCGCCGAAGCGCAAAAGCCTTGCGGCGCATTTCGCTATATCGCCTATATTGCAGGCAGTTTCGTGACGGGCAATCGTCGCACATTCATCATCGTTTTTTATTCCGCCGTTGCATATTTTATACGGGGGATTCATTGTAACCAAATCGAAAGCTCCGGAAGAAAGCATTTCAAGCTTCTTTAAATCCTCATTTATCACGGCGATTTTATCTGTGCCGTTCATTTTGAGAGAACGGTTCATCTGATTGCAGGCGTTCTCCTGAATTTCAACGGCGGTTATGCTTTTGCACACGCCGTCACGAAGCCATACAAAGGGAATAATACCGCAGCCGCTGCCCAAATCACAGGCAACATCGTTTCTTTTCGGCGATGCGAAAGAGGCGAGGATGAGCGCATCCGTACCGAAGGTGTGCTGCTTTGAAACAACAAGATTTACTCCGCCGCCCAAATTCTCAATATGCTCGCCCTCAAAAAGCTCCGTATTATCAGTCAACATAAATGTCCTCAACATCTTCCATACTTCTTATTGTACTTACCATAAGTGACAACGAGTCGTCATTTTTCGGGAACACAAGCACCTTGATAACGGAGGTATCCTTGCGGCGCTTGAATCTTAAATCCTTTGTTTCGGTATATACAACCTCCATGGAATGGACTGTTCCGCCGCACTGCTTGATTGTTTTTGTAATTGCGGGAACCTGCTGGCCAACATCCTTTATCTCAATAAACAAAAGCTTGCCTGCCGAGCCCTTAACGATAAATCTTTTTAAGGAATTAAGGGTTAAATAAATAACGAAGGTGGCAACAAGTGCGCCCGAAATAAAGCCTGAACCCACAGCAATACCGATACAGGATACTGCCCAAAGACTTGCCGCCGTTGTAAGTCCTTTTACGGAAAAGCCTTCACGCAGAATTGTTCCTGCACCGAGGAAGCCTATACCGCTGATAACCTGCGCACTCATGCGTGTTACATCCGCTTCCAGACCCCTGTCCTCGGCAATATAAACGGAGGTAAGCATAACAAGCGCCGAGCCTACGGAAACAAGAATATGAGTTCTGAAACCTGCGGGGCGGTGAGAATGCTCACGCTCATAGCCTATAATTCCGCTGAGCAATACCGCAAGCCCGAGTTTTACAAAGGCGTCTATAACAAACCTAATCTGGTCTATGCTCCAAATCCACAGAAATACATCTTTTACGGAATTGAAAAAGTCTGCCAATATATTTCATCTCTTTCTTACTTTTTTCTTAAAGTCGGCAACAAGGACAGTATGAGAGTCCACAATGCCTGATATATAATAATCTGCCAAACGCCAACCTGTGCAAGTCCTGACAAAAATGCAAGCAAAACAACAACGGCGGCGCCTATAACAGCCTCTGCAAGCTGAACAATCCGTGTGACATTCACGAAATTATTTATTCCGAAGGCGGCATGAAGGGCGCTGAGCATAGTTTTTACCGTGCCGTCGTGAATAATATTGGCGTTTGTGCGCTCGCTTACCCTGTTTTTAACCTTTTGGAACATTTCTCCCGCAACGGGATTTATTATCTTCACAACATCTGACGGAAGCCCGAATTCATTTTCAATAAACTCCTCGGTAATATTAGCGTCAGAGGTTCTGAAAAATATTGTAAGTCCGTCTTTTTCAAGCTCACGCATATATTTTGCGGTAACTTCGTTTGCTTTGTAAACCACAACAAACATTGCTGAAATTTTACCCTCAATGGCAAGGTAAATAACATTTCTGCCGTCTTTTTTGAATTTTTCTTCCAGCTCTGCGTCGGGTGTTTCAACATTGTGATGAACAAGAAGCTCACGGTTGCCCACAAGGACGCGGTGATTATGTATCCAGCAGGAACAACCCAGCTTTTCCTCATATGACAACGACTCAACGGGGAAAAGCAACTCTTTCTTGCCGATTATAACGCCGTCGAACACATCGGAAAGCACGCCGCCCGAAGCAATAATCACAGACGCTGTGTATTGAATAGCCTCGTCAATGCGCATTTTGTGATAAAGCTTTATGCCCTCAATATTACATCCGCCGCTGACAAAGGCATCGCAGGCGTCAATTACAACGCCGTTGGAATTAACTGCGTCCTCAACTGCGCTGTAACCGTTTATCAAAGTGCCCTCTGCATTAAGTTTTTTATTTGCCGCACGGAGATTTACCGCTGACAAAAGCCCTGCCGCCGCAGGCAATCCCATAAGAATTACTCCGGCAAATGTGCTTACTGCGGCAAAAAGATTTTTCGATACAATGCCGTATGCCGCTCCTGCCAATACCGCCGCCCCGCAAATTGCAGGCACGGCAATTCTGATAAGCTTGCCCGTTACCTCGGAGGAGCGTGAAATCGCAACGAAATTTGCGGGAAAATCTGTCTTTGCGGAATACTTTATATCGGGGTCGCCAAGCATAAGACCTCTTGCAATCTCGTTTGCCGTTTCCTCATCGTCTATATTTTCAACGCTGTAACAAAGCTTTTCATCGTCGGAAACAAGAAGGAAATTATCATAATCGTTTTTACATCTTACAAGCTCGCCCGCTGTTTTCAAAATCATGGGAATTACCGCCGCACCCGCAAGAATATGGGCGGTGGCCTCCACATTATCCGTAAAGGCAAAGCCGACGGCGCACTGTATAAAGCCTGCCAAAGCCGCCACGCAAACGACTGTGTCCATATCCACGGTTTTATTCTTCAAGCCCTTAAAGGTATTGATAAAGCTTCTGAAATTTATTGCACAGGCAATGATAAGCAATACAAGCTGAACCGCAACGTATATATACTCATTGTTGTTATAAAGCTCAAAATTGCCGTTATCTGCACCTGCCGCCGCCGCAAGCAGAGCCATAATTCCGCATATCACGGATAAAATCACCGTTTTTGAAACAAGCCCTCTTTTTTCGCTCATGTATATTTTTTCTATTGCAGGTCTGTCCTTGGGGCCGAAATACTCACGGGCAACAGAAACGCTCTGCCGCTCAAAGTGATTCTTTTTGTCTTGCTCCTCAACCTCCTGCTTAAAGAGCAAGCCGTTATTTACAAATTCATCAACAACATTTTTCCGGTTCTTTTTAAGCTCTGCCTCCGCCTGCTCCTCCGACTGCTGCAAAACAGGCTCCTCATCGTTAAAGCCCTCCAACACTATCTGGTTATCGGCAATATCTTCCGAGCCCGACGCTTTCGGCAAATCAAGGCGTGTTTTCTCCTGTTCAAGTTCATATTCGGCAGGAACAAGAGTAGGCAAGGGCTGAATTCCGTCCGTGCTTGTTTTTAAATCTTTGTTTTTCTTAATTACAACGCCGGGAGTTTCAATTGTCTTTTCAGGCATTGAAGCAATAACCTTACGGTGCTCCTGTGTTTTTTCAATATTCTGCACAGGCTTGTTCATAAAATGCTTTCTGTATTTTTCCTCACTCATTCCGGGGGTTGAGAGAGGCTCTGCCTCGCCGGTAGTTGTTCTTGTAACCTTATTTCCTAAATTATGAGGTATGGAGGGATTATATTCCCCGTGAATCTTAACCTCGTTGAAAAGTCGTGTTTTTTCAATGGAAATCTGTCCGCTGACGGATTTTACCCCCTCTTCCGCAGGCTGTTCGGGAGTATTTTCCGCTTCTTCCTCGCCGCCGATTTCCACGCCGTCCGCCGCAAGGCCTATCTGACCGTCGTCATCAACAAGAAGGCTCACATCGGCGTCACTCACCGTATCCTCCGCAAATTCCTCCTCGGCGGCATCAAGAGAATTAAGCTTTGACAAATCGAGAGAAAATCTTTCCTTATTCTCACTCGCCGCATCTGCAAAACTCGTTTTTTCCGCTTCCTCTTTCACAAAAACAGGCTTTTCATTTGCGTTTGTTTCTGCGCCTATTTCACTTTTTCCGTCCGCTGAAATTTCCGCAATTAACTTGTCGATTTCATCAGCGCCATAATCCGCAACGGGCTGCTCTGCTCCCCCATATGATTTTGCCGACGCAAGTATTTCATCAATAAGCGAATCAGGTATTCTTTCTGCCATAATAAAAATCCCCCGAAAATTTATTATACATTGAAATTTATCTTTTGTATGCAAACTCGTACATCAGTATTCCGCCTGCAACCGATGCGTTAAGCGAGTTTATCTGCCCTTTCATTTTCAGCGATATTATAAAATCGCACTTTTCACGGACTATTCTGCTCATTCCGTCACCCTCGGAGCCGATTACAAGCACCGCCGCACCGTCAAGGTTAACGGAGCGGACATCTTCGCCGTCCATATCCGCGCCGTAAATCCACATACCCTTTTCTTTCAGTTCGTCAAGAGTTGACGCAAGATTTGAAACACGGGCAACTTTCATATATTCCAAAGCCCCTGCGCTGGTCTTGCCCACCGTATAATTAAGAGATGCGCTTCTTCTCTTGGGAATAATTATACCGTGAACCCCCGCCGCCTCTGCGGTACGGATAATTGCGCCTAAATTATGAGGGTCCTCAATGCCGTCGCACACCACAATAAAGGGCGGCTCTCCTCTTTTTTCAGCCTCGCCGAGAATTTCCTCAACCGTTGCGTAGCTGTGCGCCGCACAAATTGCCGCAACGCCCTGATGATTACCGTGACCGCACATAAAATCCAGCTTTTTACGGTCAACTTCTTTGACAACAGCGCCTTTTTCACGGCACTCGCCGATAATCTTGCCGACAGAGCCGCTTTTTTCACCTCTTAAAACAAAGAGAGTGTCAATTTCTCTGCCCGATTTTATCAGTTCGGTCACGGCATTTCTACCGATAATCAAATCCTTTTGTTTTTCTTCGTTAAACTTATCCATTTTTTCTCCGTTCAAGGCATAATTACAGATGATATTTTTAATAATTTATTATAACAGATAATGCCACATATTACAAGGATTTTTTTACAACATATTGTGCCGAAATGCCGTATTTTTAAATGTTTTCCGTAATATTTTGTGATGCAAAAGAAACAATTGACGATTCGGAGCATAAATATTTCTCTTTTGCACTCAACTTGCCAATAAAAAACCACTATGACATTTTCAAATTTGAAATGTCATAGTGGAGTTTATTTGTAAATCGAAAATTGCAGGGATTGTATTGTAGGGCGGGGGCTTGCTCCCGCCGCAATTTACAGCAAAACCCTCGGCGGTGGCAGACAGCGCCCTACCATGTTGAGGTTGGGTTTTTCGTGATTTTACAGGCGATTCGTGAATCGCCCCTACGATACCGCCGTTGGTTTTTATATGCTTTTGCGGGACGATGAAAGGCATCGTCCCCTACTGTCATTTATTGCTGCAACCGATTATTTTGTCAGTTCTTTTATTCTTTTTTCGTATGCTTTACCCTCAAATTCAAGGGGGACATCTTTATAATCAGCGTCTACAAGTTTTATAAGATACTCCGTAAATTTGGGGTTAAGGGGCAAAATCGGGCCTGTGTGATATGTGGCGAAAAGATTGTTTTTGTGTACCCCTTCAAGGTTCGTTTCCTTGTTCATTCCGCAGCCCTTTTTCATTTTAAGGAACGGGCAGGGATTTTCGCCGTAGCTGTGGCTTAAAAGATTTTTAAAGCCCGTTATCTCCATACCCTCAAATTTGCCCACACTGCAATCGTTATAGCGAAGACGGGAAAACTGCTTTGCGTAATACGGGAAGAATTTAAGACAATCGTGCTTTTCTCCTTTTGCGTCTTCAATATAGTCGCCGAAAAGCTCAAAGGCATTTCCCGTCGCAAGAATTACACCGCCGTTTTCAATACGGGAATTTATTGCATCACGGTAGTTTTTTAATCTTTCAATCTCAATTAACTGGTGCTTTTCCTGACAGGGAGAAATAAGTAAAATATCAACTTGACCTTTAATAAATGCAGGCTCGTCAAAAAGTGAAGTTTCAATTACTTCGGTTTCATACCCCGCAAGGCTCAATTTCTTTTTAAGATACTCACAGTTGCCTCTGTCACCGAAAAGGTTGTTGTATTCGGGGTAAAGCACTTCAATTACAAACTTTTTCATGATTACTTCTCCCCTCTCTGTGCCAACGCATTTTTAATTTTTGAAACAACACCTGTTGCATACAGTTCAAAATAAATTACAATATTTCTGTCCGCACTTGCATTGTTGCTTACTGCGCTTGCAAGTTCGTCATAGTTTTCAAAGAGAATGAATTTTGAAGTATCAAAGCCCTTGATTTCAAGGCACTGTGCCAAATCGTAGCAACGCGAACCGCCGATATAGATATTCTTGATTTTTTCGTCTGCAAGAGGTGCAAAATCGGTATCATAAAGCCATGAAATATCCTCATGACCGTGGATTTTATCGTTGGAATCGGTAATGAGCAGTACCACATCTTTTTCCTTATCGGTACTGCCTAAGTATTTAAGGCTTTGTGAGCAGGAAATGGGATTTTGGTTTTTGGAAAGCATTGAAACAACCTCAACACCGCCAAACAGATTCTCTTGAAAACGGCCTGTTTTTGATGACAAATCCTCAATACTTTCAGCGATTGTGTCAACATCGATTCCCATAAGTCTGCAAACGGCGCAAGCCCCCGTAATATTGAAAACATTGAAGAAATTGCCCTTTTGGAATGGCAAAACAAGACTTTCACCCTTGTCGCCGTTAAACACAAATGTGCCGTTTTCAAAATCTACATTAGAGGCATAAAACGAACTTTGCGGCATCTTAAAGCCGCACTCGGGACAATGGGGAACTCCGATATGGTTATAGTGATAATACTCATATTCAAGGGTATGACTGCATTTCGGGCAGGCAATAAGGTCGCAAACCGTATCCTCGCACTTTTCGGTGCTTCGGCTTGTCCTGTCAACAGAGAAAAACACCCGGTTGCAACGGTTCTCGCCCAACAATCCCGAAATTCCGTCATTTCCGTTAAGGACAAGTGTAGTTTTTTCGTCCAAATAATCGTTGATTTTATCAAAAATAAATCCGCTGTGACCGTTTCGCATAATGGAGTCACGGAAAAGATTTGTGCAAAGAATGTAATCGGGAACAAATTTTGTATAAATAAACTGTGAGGAACGCTCGTCCACCTCTAAAACGGCAACATCAGCCGTTACCTTGCCCGAAAGCGTGCATTGAGTAACAAGCGCGGACACAAGCCCCGGCGCCATATTTGAGCCTTTCGAGTTATTAACAACGGTTTTTCCGCTGTTTCGTATAATGTGCGTAAGCAGATTTGAAGTGCCTGTTTTTCCGTTTGTACCCGTTACGCAAACGGTAGTTTCAGGCATTGTAAATCTTGCCAGCGCATCGGGGCAGATTTTAAGCATTATGATGCCCGGAGTGTTTGTGCCCCTTTTGAATATTTTATCCAGCAAAAATGCCGACACTTTGCCCACAATCACGGCAATTAAAAATCTCAATTTACCCATTTTGCACCTCGAAAACAAATTGTATATGTTAATTATAGTTTTGGCAGGGTTTAAAGTCAATAAAAATCGCAAAAATACCCATGCGTGGCGTTAGGGCGTGTGTCTGTCCCCCGCCGCTGAAATTAACTCCACCCTTCCGCTCCCTCAGTGAGGGAGCTGTCGAGCGAAGCGAGACTGAGGGAGTGTTTTATTCTTTTACTCCCTCCGTCAAAACCTGCGGTTTTGCCACCTCCCTCTTAGAGGGAGGGAAAAGGTTTTTGTGTAAACTCACGGTGAAAGTTTATGAGAAATTGTAGGGGACGATGCCTTCATCGTCCCGCGTCCCGCAAAATCACATAAACAAAAACGGCGGTATCGTAGGGGCGATTCACGAATCGCCCGTAATCAAAAAAGCGGGGAACAAACAAACTGTTCCCCGTAAGAAATATTTATTAAAGAATACTGAAATTCACTACCAATGCTGCAAAGACGATTGATACCATTGAAAGAAGTTTAATAAGAATATTGATTGCAGGGCCCGATGTATCCTTAAAGGGGTCGCCTACCGTGTCGCCCACAACAGCCGCTTTGTGCTGTTCACTGCCCTTACCGCCGTGAGTGCCGCTTTCAATATACTTTTTCGCATTGTCCCATGCGCCGCCTGAGTTGGACATAAAGATAGCCATAAGGAAGCCGCTGACGGTAGCACCTGCCAACATTCCCACAACGCCCTTATAACCCAAAACAAGTCCTACAACAATGGGAACGAGAACTGCTACGATTGTAGGCAATACCATTTCACGAAGGCTTGCTTTTGTGCAAAGGTCAACGCAGGAAGCGTAGTCAGGCTCTGCGTTACCGTCCATAAGTCCTGCAATTTCCTTGAACTGACGGCGAACCTCTTTAACAACGCTTTGTGCCGCTTTACCGACCGAATCCATGGTAAGAGCCGCAAAAACAAAGGGCAAACAGCCGCCGATGAAAAGTCCTATAAGAACAACGGGATTAACAATATCAAAGCTTAAATCAGCCTCAGGATTTATGCTTTTAACCTTATCAACATACGACGCAATAAGAGCGAGTGCAGTAAGCGCCGCAGAGCCGATAGCAAAGCCCTTGCCTGTTGCGGCTGTTGTGTTGCCCAAGGAATCAAGGGCATCTGTACGCTCTCTTACCTCGGGGGGAAGTCCTGCCATTTCCGCAATGCCGCCTGCGTTATCCGCAACAGGTCCGTATGCGTCTGTCGCCAAGGTAATGCCCAATGTTGAAAGCATACCTACCGCAGAAAGAGCGATACCGTAAAGTCCCATGGAAGCACTGCTTCCGCCGCCTGATACAAAGTAGGAAATAAGCACGCTGATTGCAACAATAACGATGGGAACTGCCGTAGATTTCATTCCCAAGCCCAATCCGCCGATTATAATTGTTGCCGAGCCTGTTTCCGATGTTGCGGCAAGTTTTTTAGTCGGCTTATATGTGTCCGAGGTGAAATACTCCGTTGAAAGGCCTATAAGCACACCTGCAATAAGTCCCGAAAGAATTGCAAAATAAAGGCCTAAACTTGCTTTGCCCAGCACAAGCCACACAACGGGGAGTGCAATTACCGCAATACCCACAGCGCTTAAATTCGTACCTCTGCGCAGTGCTTTTAAAAGGAGTTTTTGCTCTATATTTTCGCCTGTACGCACAAAGAAAGTGCCTACGATGGACATAAGTATGCCGATAGCCGCCAAAAGCATGGGAACAGCCATTGCCTTAATCTCTCCGCCGAAAGCAGAAACGCCCAAAGCAGAAGCGGATATAACGGAACTTACATAAGATTCGTAAAGGTCGGCACCCATACCTGCCACATCGCCTACATTATCGCCTACATTATCGGCAATAACAGCGGGATTTCTGGGGTCGTCCTCAGGGATACCTGCTTCAACCTTACCCACAAGGTCGGCACCTACATCGGCAGCCTTTGTGAATATACCGCCGCCTACACGGGCAAAAAGAGCCATTGAAGATGCGCCCATACCGAAGGTAAGCATTGCACCCGTTATATCGGAGGGGCTTAAATGGAACACGAATTTCAAAAGGAAGAACCACACTGAAATATCTAAAAGTCCCAAGCCTACAACGGTAAAGCCCATAACCGAGCCTGCCGAAAAAGCTACACGCAGTCCGCGGTTGAGCCCCTCTTGACAAGCATTAGCGGTTCTCGCATTGGAAAGCGTTGCGATTTTCATGCCGATAAAACCTGAAAGTCCCGAGAAAAATCCGCCGGTTACAAAGGCAAACGGCACGAACCATGTTAAGAGTTTCGTTGCCGCCATAACGCAAAGCACAACAAACATTCCCGCAAAGAATACCGAAACAACGGAATACTGCCTTTTCAGGTATGCATTTGCACCCTTGCGTATTGATTTTGAAATTTTTTGCATTTTTTCATTGCCCTCAGAAAATTTAAGCACCCTTTTTGCCGTAAACAGCGCAAAAAGAAGTGCAGTAACAGATCCCAAGAACGTGAGCAAAACTAATATTTTCTCCACATTATCGATCCCTTCAAATTATTTAACTGTGACATCTATTATATACCCATAAACCGGATTGTCAACCGTTTAACAAGCATTTTTACAAACTTTGTGAAATTTTACCAAATAAATCTTGCAGACCTGAGCGACACACTCGCCGTTTTCTGTCGAAAAATGAATGTAATCATAATCC
The DNA here is from genome assembly GCA_946041635.1 of uncultured Clostridia bacterium. Classification (GTDB taxonomy): domain Bacteria; phylum Bacillota; class Clostridia; order Oscillospirales; family Acutalibacteraceae; genus Fimenecus. Next base: position 4,150 of record CAMGDG010000005.1, on the reverse strand, counting down.
TTCCTGCATTTTTATAAAAACATCCCGATACAGCAATATTCAGCCGCATCGGGATGTTTATTTATTCTTATTTTCGTATCTGCTTATACACCTGATTGCCGTAAACGGCGGTTCCCGTTACCAAAACCCCCTGAATCACCGCCTGCGGCGATAACCCCATTATTGCAACCGCACCCGTGACACCGAAAAACAGAAGTATTAAAGGTATATATTTATCCGGTATTTTTTCAATACTTTTTATAATCAAACCTATAATATTCAGCGCGGGTATGAGCAAAAGCGCGTTTTCTGTTATATATTCAATCATTCAATTCCCCCTCGCTTAAATATATGACGCTATTCCGCTTACAAGAACTCCGCACAACGCGCCTATTAAAGCAATTATCAGCTTATCCCAAAGCCAGCCGGGGCGGCGTTTTAAAGCTTCAATGCTTTCTTTAAGCTCGCCCAAGGTCAACAGCATACTGTCAAGCTTTGTAACGCTCTGCACCTGAGTAAGCGTTACATCGTTCACCTTTTTGTAAAGTATTTTTATATCCTCTTCAATTGCTTCAATTCTGTGGTTTAAAACTTCATTTTCACTCATGCGGTCACCTCAGCTCGTCACGCTCTACAAATCCCGTAACATACTTGCCTATGGGCTTGCGCTCCACATTTGTAATGGAATTTGTGATTCTGTATCTGCCGTCGAAATAAATACCGTCATAGATATAATAAGTGCCGCTTAAATGATTTGCCACCCTTTTTGAGGTTGCCGAGGAATAAAGCTTTGCGTCTTTGAGCACAACCTTTTGTCCTGCCTTAAAACCCCTTTTCGGAGGCTCAACAGGCTCGGTTCCTCCGTAGCCGTTAAGACCGTTATATTTCATAATGGCAGGGTAATTTTTGTAGGACTCATCAAGGTCAACATTAGTGCTGATTCCATCTACTCTGCCCTTTGAGGTTTTCTGCCAAATACCGTAAGTGCGTGTAAAGGTGGGTTTTTCAATCCACTGGGCAAGCCATATATCATACTTTTTGAAAATCTCCTCGGTGAAATAATTATTCAGCCAATAAAGATTTGCATAAATGCAAACATAATAACCGTAGCTTTCCATCTTTTGACAAAAAGCCTTTGCAATTTCCGAGATTTTCTCTTTGCCCAAAGCGGCTATACTGCTTTCCTCCATATCATACGCGATTGGATATTCAAACTTTTTTCCCTTTAAAACAGAGTGGCAATGCTCCGCTTCTTTGACTGCGTCCTCGGGAGTTTTAGCATATGAATAATGGTACGCGCCCACCGCGACGCCTACTTTTTTGGCTCCTTCGTAGTTTTTAATAAATCTTGCGTCCACCTGGTCCTTGCCCCAACCAAAGGTTGCCCTTATCATAGCAAATTGCACTCCGCTGTTCTTTACCCTTGTCCAATCAATATCGCCCTGCCATTTTGATACATCTATTCCTTTATAAACTGTCATAATATCATCTCCTTTTCCGATTCAGTACATAATAATCAAAATAAAGAACTTTTGTTACGGTATTCAGCATCCCCAAAGCTCCATAGTCGTTCCTGCGGGTAATGGCACAATCTGATTTGAAGTATCGTAAAGGAAAAACTCAATATCTTTAATATCTTGCTTGGACAGCGCATTGTCCGCAATTGTCACAACTGAAGCCCCGTTTATCGTTCCTGTGCTTTGACTTTGATGTGCAACATAAGAAAAGTTGGAATATGTGCCTATACCGAGCACCCTGCTTTCTCCGCTTATCAGAAGATTGGTATTTACCGTGACACCTGTTTTGTACATAATGTATCTCTGTCCGATGTTCGTTCTCAATCTTATGGTAACTGTTTTTGATTCGGAAAGAGGAACTCTTATTGCCACAAAACAGTGCTTTAAAGAAAAACTTTTGCCGCTGGAATCCGTCAAAATTTTAATTGTACTTGCATTTTCGGTTTCCTCTGTCAGAATAACCGAATTTATTAATCGCGGTACTTTGGAATCAGCATAAGCATTTGCGGTTTCAACAGCCTGTGCCACCGCTTTACCGCTCTGTGCATTTGTACTCTCATCAGAATAACTTTGGTCAACAGGAGGCGTTTCTCCTGCATCGCCTTTATCCCCCTTATCTCCCTTTTCGCCTTTTTCTCCCCGGTCGCCCTTATCCCCCTTAAAGGTGCCGTTGTGAATTGCTTCAAGTAAGGCGTTTATGGAGAAATCATTGGCTTTGGCAATAGAATTATCCGTATCCGGCGAATAATCGAATTCCAGATAAAAATTTCTCGGCTTGATAACCTGAACCGTATTGCCGTCTGCGTCAACCGTGATAATATTGAAATAACACTCAACACCTCTTAACGAGCTCATTGATACGGGAACGGCATATGTTATGGTATTGGCAGAGGTATCAAGCGTAAGATACTCCGTTCTCACCTTTGTTCCCAAAATCGAACGGTATTCAATATAATATTTGTAATCCCCGATATAGCGTTCATCAATATTAAACACAATTTCCGTTGCGTTGTGTTCCCACATTACCCCCGCATTTCCCTCGTATATAACATCATTTGCATCGGGACTAATATCAACTGAAATAATTTTTCTTTTCATCAGCCTACTCCTTTATAATAGTTTTTCAACAATAACGCCGTTTCGCTCAATTCTCTTTTAATTTCGTAAAGCTTATATAAATCGGATTTGAGCCTGCAAACCGTATCTCTGTCCCCCGCCTGCTGTGCTTTTTTTATATCGGCCTTACAGCGTTCAATAAAACGCTTTTGCAATTCAGCATTTTTTTCGTATTCTTCCCCCAACTGCTCAAGTGATATATTTTCTTCCACCTTTTGCCTCCTCGGATATTTTTCCGTTCCTTACATATTCCAGCAGTCCGTTTGCCGTTTCGGGCAACAGATTTTCCTCATACATCAGCACATATTTAAGCGACGCATGAAGTTTTCTCCTTGCGCTTTCAATAGTTCTGTAAACCGTTGAACGGGCAACTTGATTTTTCTTCGCAATTGCCGATGCCGATATACCGCTGCACCAATAATCCAGCGCAATACTGCGCTCAACATCCGTAAGCTCCTCCTCCATAGCCTTTTTTACAATTCCGAAAAGTTTTTTCTTTTTATTGTAAACAAGATACTCGGCGCCCTTTCTTACCGTGGCGCTGTTCAGCGGTTCCAAATTTTCGCTGAGATAAAAATACTCCTCAACGGCAAGTTCTCTTATGGTTTCTTCATATTCCGGCATTATCTGCCCCCCTTTTCATAATAAAAATAAAAACGCATCGGCTCGCCGTGCGTTATCGAACATTTGTTCGCCTTGCTATTACTATTGTAGCAACGCAAAAAGATATTGTCAAGAGAAAAATAAAAAAAGACGGAAATCATATAATGATTTCCGCCATAAGTTTATGTTTTAAATTATGAAAACGATGTAAAAGACTTATTCAGCGTCTTCGTCCTTGCTCTTTTTTCTTGTAAGAACAAGTGCTGCACCTGCAACAACTGCTACTGCCGCAACAGCAATTACTGATGTATCGCCGAGTGAGTTATCGTTGAAGGGATCGTCGCCGTCGCTACCCCAAAGGTCTTCATCATCGCCGCCGCTTGTGTTGCTGTTGTCGCCGCCGTTTGTATCATCGCCGCTGCCGCCGCCCATAATTCCATCAACAATGCCGCCGAGAGCACCGAGAATTGTATCAAGGAAGCTGCCGTTGCCACTGTCTTCGCCGCCAACGGAGGGAAGAGTGATGTCGCTGGGGAATTCACTGGGAAGCTCGCTGGGAAGCTCACTGGGAAGCTCGCTGGGAAGATTACCAATTACGCCCTGAATCTGCTCAATCAACCCCTGAATGGGTGATCCCTCAACCGCAGAGCCGGCAAGGGCAACAAGAACCTGATTTGCAGTCTCTCTGGACATGACACCATCATTAACAAGCGTGACAAACTCCATCACAAACATCAAGCTGTCATTGCTGTCTTCGCTTTCGCTCAAGTGCTCGACAATTTCCATATAATACGCTGTCCAGCCCTCAACATTATCAGGGTCATCCATAGGCGGTTCATTTACAATCTGATCATCAAAAGAGTAAGCAAAAGCGGAAAGGCTCATCATAAGAATCATTGCCAAAGCCAATACTACTGAAATCGTCTTTTTCATAA
>CAMGDG010000004.1 GCA_946041635.1 uncultured Clostridia bacterium | reverse complement strand
TACTGTTTTCCTCCTGTGCTTCGGGGGTAAGCACGAAAAAAGTTAAGCTTAGCCCTGTTAACACGGTTAATCCTTCGTATTCGGGAGATGAATACCACAAATCCGACACAGAAAGTATGAAATCCGTTTGCAAATCGGGGCTTATTGAACTTCTTTTTGATGAAAAGACAATGACGCCCTCAATTCGTGACACAAACAGCGGCACGGTGTGGTCATCTCTCCCCCAAAGCTCGGTTTCAAAGGAGATTTTCGGCTCGGCTGTTGAGGTTACGCTCTCAAACGGCGGAGAGGAGGTATATGTACTCAACTCGCAGGATAACTCTGTGAATTTCTCCTGCGCTTCATACACCATTTCCGAAAACGGCGTGTCGGTAAAGTACGCTATGGCTCCTGACGCTCAAACAGCCGGTGCGGACATAACCGCATTGACGGACAAGCAAATAAGAGTTGATTTAACCGTTATTTATACTCTCCGTGACGGTTCATTCTATGTTAATCTCAGTATGAACGACCTTTTTGTGCCTGACGGAGTATTTATTGAAAAAATCAGTTTACTTAATACTTTCGGCGCATACGAGCAAAGCGGTGCAGATGATTATATTTTCGTACCCGACGGAAGCGGAGCGCTGATTATGACCGGCGTTGAGGATAAAGACTTTAAGCCTGTTACATTGTCTGTTTACGGTGAGGATTCTGCCGAAAGTAATTCTCGCAATGCTTCGCAATGCCTTTTCGGCGCTTTCGGAATCAAACGGAACAGCAGCGCTTTTGTTTGCATAATTGAGCAGGGCGACACAATAGCCCAAATAAACGCCTGCCGCAATACGGATGCAACACTCAACAGCGTGGGAGCGTCTTTCAGAACAACGGGAATTTTTATTGATGACAGCGGAAAAAAGATTAAAAAGACATACGGCGATCAATATAAAAACGATATAGTTCTTTGTTACCGTTTCCTTTCGGGGAAATCGGCAACATATTCGGGTATGGCAACCGCTTGCCGTGAAAATTACATCAGGAATTCAATGCTTTCAACCAAAACCGTTGAGCCCGAATCAAAAAATCTGCCCTTGGTAATTTCCTTGCAAGGCGGATATGTGAACGGAATCGGTCAATACAGCGTACTGACGGGTTACAATCAGGCACTTTCGCTAATGAAGCTTTTGAAAGCAAAAGGCGTTAACAACGCATATTTAAGATATAACGGACTGTATGACAATGCCAACAACGGCACGGCTGACGGCGGCAGTTTTAAAAAGGCTCTCGGAAAAGAGCAGGATTACAAGGCGCTTTATGATTATCTGAGCAGTCAGAATATATCGTTGTTTATTGATACGGACATTCTGACATACAGTTACAAGAGTTCGGGGAATGCAAAGGCTTTAAATTCATCGAATATTAAAGCCGTACCCTCTGCTGACGATACTTTCCCCCTGGCTACGGATAATCAAAGCTTTATTAAACTTAAACTCCTTGAAGGTCGCATTGACGATATACTTTCATCATCAGCCGACAAGAGTTTTGACGGATACTCGCTGAATGATGCCGGAGCATATCTGTATTCCGATTATTCTTCAAGCTTTTACAGCCGTGAAGCCTCCAAGAAAGAGATTGCTTCGCTTCTGCCTGTGCTTGCTTCATCGAAAAAACTGATGATTGACACGGGAAACATATACGCAGTTAAAAACGCCGATGTTGTTTCAAGTATTCCCATGGCGCCTTATACCGCCGATGAAAGCGACGCATATGTGGGAATTCCCTTTATTCAAATGCTTCTTCACGGCATTACGGAATACAGCGCCGCAGGTATGAACACATATGGCGACACAGCCACCGCCTTCCTGAAATCCGTTGAATACGGTTGTCTGCCCTGTGTTGAGTGGTACGGCTCCGTTTATGATGAAGCCCTTGACGAAAAGTATTATTATGATAAAAACATAAACGATATAGTTAAGTATTATACAAAAGCCAACAGCGCACTTTCCGATTTGAGAGGTGCAAGAATGACGGCGCACTACAAGGTACAGGACGGAGTGTACTGCACGGAATACAACAACAGTTCCAGAGTTTATGTAAACTATAACGACGCTCCCGTCACCTTTAACGGAATTACCGTAAATGCTCTTGACTGCGTTGAAATTCAGTAAGTGAATACAAATATTAAAGCCATCGGTTTGAATTTGACCGATGGCTTTTTGGTATGTGGATGTGCGGAATTGTATATGATTTTGCGAGACGATGAGAGGCATCGTCCCCTACAAAACACTTTGTTTTACCCGAAAATGTTAAAATCGAAGGGGTTTTTTGTGGTGGTTTCGGTGGTGGGAGGTTCGCCCCACACCTGTAAAATCACTGTTTTGCTGCCTTTAACAATGGACTCGCCCTCGGCGGGAGTGACGCTTGCCACGGTATCCGCTTCATATTCCCCCGTGTTTTCTCTTATAACAACATCCACTTTAAAGCCTGCGCCTTCAAGCTTTGTAACAGCAAAATCTTTTAAATCGCCTACAACCTGCGGAACGGTTATCATTTCGGGACCTTTACTTATTGTAAAGGTAATTTCCGTTCCTGCCGGCACGGTACTGCCTGCTTTTACGCTTTGTGCGATTATATAATCCTTGGGCACGGTTGCGCTGTATTCATAAACGGGAGCCTGAATTTTAAATCTTTTATTCTGTACGGGATTTGACGCAATACTGTCGTAAGTAATGCTGTTTTCAATGGTGCTGAACACGAAATCGGGAACCTCCACGGATTCCGCCGCCGCTTCTGTTGTAGTTTCAACGGGAGTGTTTTTCTCTTTTATCACTTTTTCGTACACAAGCCAGCCTGCGCCGAAAAGAATAAGCCCCACGCCGAGAAAAACAAGGAAAGTGATTAGCACGGTTTTGCCTGCTGAGCTTTCCTCCTGCACGGGGGCCGCAGTTTTGGCAGGCTCTTTTCTTTCCCCACCCGTGGGAACATTCACACCTGAAATAGACGAAACAACATTCCCGGGCGTTGCCGAAAGCTCCTCACGGAGCGTTTCAACATCTTGTGTACGGTCATTTGGCTCTACCTGCAAGCCGTTCATTAAAGCGTTAATTACATAAGCCGGAATAATCTCCGCATACCGTGCGGGGATTATAAGGCGGTCGTTTGCACAGCGCGAAACAGCGTCCTGCGGGACAGTTCCCACCAGAGCACGGTAAAGCACGGCGCAAAAGGCATAAACATCGGACCATACGCCCTCCCGAAAGCCGTAGGAATACTGCTCGATGGGGGTATATCCCTCAAAAAGCTCAGGGGAAATATCCGTTCCTTCAAGGCGAGCCTCGGCAATGCAAAAGCCTGAAATTCTCAGCTTCCCGTCTCTGCCGATAAGCAGATTATCTGGATTTATGCCGTAATGGACTATACCCAGATTATGAAGCGTTGACAGGGTTGAAAGCACGGGCATAAACAGCACCTTGGCTTTTTCCCAATTAAGATAGCCTGTATTGCTTTTTAACAGAAATTCTCTTAGCGATATGCTTTCAAAGTATTCGGTAACGGCATATGCCGTATTATTCTCTTCAATAATATCAATTACGGGAATAAGCGCAGAAAGCCCCCTGACTCTCGCAAGCTTGCGCCAGAGTTCAAGAAACTTTTTAAGATAATCGTAATAGCAATCCCGCCATTCGTCCTTAATGCTTACCTGCGCCGATTTAATTGACCTTTCGGCAAATTTTTCGGGCAGAAACTCACGAATTACAACGGGGGTACGCTTTTCTACATCGAAAGCAATATATGTTACACCCTCGCTGTTTGAAGAGAGCACTTTGCCTATTATATATTTACCGCCTACGGGAGTTCTTAAAGGAAGATAAGGCGAAATCTGCGGAGAATCGGTATAATATCCGCAATTAGGGCACTGTTTTTCGCCGTGAAGCTCATGCATACAGCTCATACACAAATTGTCTATATTCATTTTATAGCTCCTTTCACAAAACTCATATACTTCCGATAATACTATATCAAATACTGCCCTATGTTGTCAAATTACAGTTTTGTTAACATTATGTTTCATCCGACAATACCGCCTCGGCGCACTTTACGCCGTCAACCGCCGCCGAAACAATTCCTCCTGCATAGCCTGCGCCCTCGCCGCAGGGATAAAGTCCTCTTATATTCGTTTGGTAAAACTCATCTCGGATTATTCTTACGGGAGATGAGCTTCTCGTTTCGGGAGCCGTGAGCACAGCCTCCGCCATGGCGAATCCGGGGAGTTTTTTATCCATCTGCACCAAGGCGTCACGCATTGTATCCACAACCTTTTTTGGCAAAACGGTACTTATATCGCTCATTGCAACGCCTGTGGGGAAGGTTGGTTTTACGGCGCCCAAACGGGTTGACTTTCTGTTTTCGAGAAAATCTCCGACTAACTGTGCAGGGGCTGTGTAATCCCCTCCGCCCAAAGCAAAAGCCTTTTCCTCAATATCCCTTTGAAGTCGGAATCCAGAAAGAGGGTGCTCATCGGGGAAATCCGCAGGCTCAACGCCCACTAAAACCGCCGAATTGGCATTCTCGCCGTTTCTTGCGTATTCGCTCATACCGTTTGTGACCACACCCCCTTCTTTTGAAGAGGCGCAGACCACCGTACCGCCGGGGCACATACAAAAGGTATATGCTCCTCTGCCGTGAGGCGGATGGCAAGCGAGCTTATAATCCGCCGCTTTAAGCTTGGGATGATTTTTATACTTGCCGTACTGACAATCGTTAATCATTTCCTGGGGATGCTCAATTCGTGCTCCCACCGAAAATGGCTTTTGCATCATATTTATACCCTTGCCGTAAAGCATTTCTATTGTATCTCTTGCCGAGTGACCGATGGAGAGGATAAGAGAATCGGTTTCAATATCTTTTTCTCTGCCCTCTTTATCCCTTACGGTAACGCCGTGTATAAACCCGTTGGCAACAATTATATTTACAAGCTGTGTTTCAAAAAGAACCGTTCCGCCCAAAGAAATTATTTCTTCACGGATATTTTTTACAACGCCTTTCAGCTTATCCGTACCGATATGGGGCTTTGCGTTATACAGAATATCCTCGGGTGCGCCGTGGGACACAAATTCCTCAAACACAAAGCGGCAACGGCTGTCTTTTATCCCCGTTGTCAGCTTACCGTCGGAAAAGGTTCCTGCGCCCCCCTCGCCGTACTGGATATTCGAGGTTTCGTCCAGAACTCTTGTACTCCAAAACCGATTTACATCGGCAGTACGGCTTTCAACATCTCTGCCCCTTTCAATTACCGTTGGGCAATGTCCGCTCCGTGCCAGAATAAGAGCGGCAAACATGCCCGCAGGGCCGAAGCCTGCCACAACAGGCGGCAGAGTACTTTTCCGCTTTGATAAGGGAATATTATATGAATACTTTTCACATTTGCTTACCCTTGATGTATTAAGAGAAGCGAGGATTTTATCCTCGTCTCCGTCCACGGTTACATCGGCAGTATAAACAAATCGCACCTCGCCCTTTCGGCAATCTACGCTCCTTCTGAACACTTCTGTTTTTAAAATACGGTTTTTATTGACTTTCAGCGCCTTTGCGGCTTCGTTTTCAATATCCGAAAAGTCGCTGTCAAGGCTTAATTTTATTTCATTTATTCTCAGCATTGTTTATCCTCTCGCCGATTGTTCTGCCTGCCGACCGCCCCGAGCTCCAAGCCCATTGAAGATTGTATCCTCCGCAGTCGCCGTCCACATTCAAGGCTTCGCCGCAGCAAAAAACATTTTTCACAAGCTTTGATTCCATTGTTTCGGGGTCAAACTGCGAGCAGTCCGCTCCGCCTGCCGTCACCTGTGCAAAATCAAAGCTTCGGGAATTTTTCACCTTTATACGCCAGCATTTAAGTATTTTTGCAAGCTTTTGGAGCTCGTCGTCGGAAAGCTCGTTTACTCTGCCGTTTACGGCGATTGAGCACTCCTTCATAAGCGCAATGCAAAGCTGTTTGTTGATTATACCGCCAAGCATATTTTCACAAAGTCCCGTATCGACAGCACGGCGTGAAATTAAGTATTCCATTATCTGTTTTTCATCAAAATCGGGAGCAACATCAAGCTCTATACATATGTTTTCCGACGGTGAAACAGACACAAATCGGGAAATCTGCATTATGGGTATTCCCGAAAGTCCGTAATCGGTAAACTGCACCTCGCCCCGGTTTGAGAGGGCTTTTTCGCCGTCTATTACAAGATTCAACCCGCAAATTGAACGGACGCCTTTCAGCGACTTGGTGAAATCGTCGCAGTTAAGAGAAACAAGAGCGGGAGCAGGCGAAATAATATTGTGCCCCAACATTTTGAGAAGGTCATATGAATCGCCGTCGGTTCCGTGCACCTTGGCGGCTTTTCCGCCGCAAGCGACCACCGCATAATCAAAGCGGTCACGGTTATTCACAACGATTTTTACCGCCGATGAGGTGTTTACGGTTTTAAGATGAACGGCTCGGTAATCACACAAAGTCTGCACGCCCAATCTGCCGCACTCAAAGCGCAAAGCATCAAGCACCGAGGACGCCTGATTTGAAAGAGGATAAACTCTGCCCTCTTCCTCCGTTCTTGTATAAAGCCCCATGGAATTAAAAAACTCAATATTGCTTTCGGGGGTAAAGCGGTTTAAGGCAACCGCCGCAAAATCCGTATCTCCCCTATAACCCGATGAGGCTGAATTCATATTTGTAAGATTACACCTGCCGTTGCCCGTTACTAAAATTTTCTTTCCCACACGGGTAAGACGCTCCAAAACGGTTACACTCACATCTTCTTTATTTTTCACCGTATGCATAAGCTCAACCGCACAGGCAAGTCCCGAAGCGCCGCCGCCGATAATCGCTATCTTTGTCACCGCTTATCCCTGCCTTTCAAGGTATTCGTAAAGCTTTTCAATGGTAACGGGGCTCATAACGTGCTCCATTTTGCAAGCGTCGTTTTCTGCGTTTTCCTCATCAACCTTTAAGGTATCCATAAGGAAACGCTTGATAAGCTTATGCCTGTGCAAAACATTGGCGGCATAGCTTTCGCCCTCGGGAGTAAGCATAATATCGCCGTAAGTTATATGCTCCAAAAATCCGTTTTGAGTGAGGGTATTTACCGCACGGTTTACGCTGGGCTTTGACACCTTCAAAAACTCCGCAATATCGGTCATTCGCACGCTTCTTGATTTTTGGGAGAGCACAAACACGGCTTCAAGATAATCTTCAAGAGATGATGTCATATTTTTATTTTTCTTTTCCATTTTCCTTTTCCTTTTCGCAATTACTGCAATTGTTATAAGGACAGCCCTCACAGCCTCCGCAGCCGTGACAACCCCCTTTTTTCTTTTTAAACATTGAGCGGATAAAAATCGCCATAATCAATACGGCGACAATCAGTACCGCAATATCAATAGGACTCATAATATCACCCTTGCAAGGTTATATATAACAAATGTTATTACATATGCCGTACACGCCTGAAAGCCAAGCGCCAACAATGTCCATTTTCTTGAATTCATTTCTTTTCTCAAGGTGGTAACAGCCGCAAAGCAGGGAATAAAGAGCAAAGCAAACACCATCATTGAATATGCCGCCGCAGGAGTATAGGCAGAGCTTACGGCGGCTGAAATTGACGCTCCCTCGCCTGCACCGTAAAGAATACCCATTGTTGTTACGATTGACTCACGGGCAACAAGACCTGTAAGCATTGCCACGGAGGATTTCCAATCTCCGAAGCCGAGGGGTGCGAACACGGGAGCGATAAAAGAGCCTATTACGCCTAAAATGCTCTCCTCACTGCTTTCAACATGTTGAAGTGAGAAATTGAAATACTGGCAGAACCAAATTATAATGCTTGCGCCGAGAAGCACCGTTCCCGCTTTTGTCATAAAGTCCTTGATTTTATCGTAAAGATGCAAGCAAAGAGTTTTTCCGGTGGGCATTCTGTAAGGCGGCAATTCCATAACAAAGGGTGCGTGACCGCCCTTTAATACGGTTTTTTGCAAAATGAATGCAGAAGCAATCGCAACAACAAAGCCGAGAGCATAAAGTGAAATTACCACAACACCCCGTGCATTGGGGAAAAACGCCATAATAAACATTGAATAAACGGGCATTTTCGCACTGCACGACATAAATGGGATAAGCATCATGGTAAGCCTGCGGTCTTTTTCGTTTTCCAGCGTTCTTGTTGCCATAATTGCAGGAACAGAACAGCCGAAGCCCATAAGCATAGGTACAAAGGATTTTCCCGAAAGACCGATTGTGTGCAAGGCTCTGTCCATTATAAACGCCGCACGAGCCATATATCCGCTGTCTTCAAGTATTGACAGGAAGAAAAAAAGCAAAAGTATTTGCGGAAAGAAAGAAAGCACCGTGCCCACACCGCCGATAATACCGTCGCACACAAGCCCTGTTGCCCAATCGGCGGCGTTGTGATTTGTCATAAAGGAGCGGACAAGACCTGCAAAATTCTCGTTTATCAGTCCGTCCACCAATTCCGTAAGGTTTGCGCCCAAAGCACCGAAGGTTATATAGAATATTGCCAGCATAAGCAGGAAAAATAACGGAATTGCAAAAATCTTATGTGTTACAACACGGTCGATTTTATCGGAAAATGTCATATGCCCCGCCTCGTGACTGCGGGTGACCGTTCGCTGTGTAACGGAGCATATAAACTTATATTTTTGATCCGCTATAACCATTTCACGGTCGATATTTTCTGTTTCAAGCTCGCTGACTATGGCTTCGATGCAGTTTAACTGCGTATCGGTCAAATCAAGGGAAGTGAGTGTGGGTTCGTCGCCCTCAATAAGCTTAACTGCCGACCAGCGAAGGGGCAAATCCTTTGACGCACATTTATCCTTGATAATATTTTCAATACGGTTTACAGCCTCTTTAACCTTTCCTGTATAAATATCGGGAGGAGCACACATATTCAGGTGCCTGTCTATATGCTTTTCGGAGGCTTTTTCATCGCCGTGAACAGCCTCGTGCATTGCAGCGTGCAAAAGCTTGTGTATGCCCGTTCCCTTGCCTGCCGAAATAGGTATTACCTTTATTCCCAATAAGGAGGAAAGCTTTGCAGTGTCAATGGAATCGCCGTTTTTCTCTATCATATCAATCATATTAAGAGCAATAACCATAGGTATTCCAAGCTCTGCAAGCTGTAATGAAAGGTAGAGATTTCGCTCGATATTGGTAGCGTCCACTATATTTATAATAAGATCGGGCTTTTCGTCTATTATGTAATTTCTTGTGACGATTTCCTCGGAGGAATACGGTGACAGAGAGTATATTCCCGGCAAATCTACAATATATGCGTTCATATTATCGTGGGTAATTTTGCCCTCTTTTTTCTCAACGGTAACGCCGGGCCAATTGCCCACATACTGATTTGAACCTGTAACTGCGTTAAAAAGCGTTGTTTTACCGCAGTTGGGATTTCCCGCCAAGGCGTAACGGTAACTCATGCGTCCACCTCCACGGTAATTGTTTGCGCTTCGCTTTTTCTTATGGAAAGCTCATAACCCCGCACATTTATTTCAATCGGGTCTCCCATAGGCGCCGTTTTACGCATTATAATAACTGCGCCGGGAGTAATTCCCATATCAATTATGTGACGGCGCACGGCTCCGAAGCTGCCGAGAGATTTTACAATACCCTTCTCGCCGGGAGAAAGCTTATCAACTGTTTTTGTCATTATATCATAACCTTTGTGAAAAATTAGCATTGGATAACTTTTTCTATATTTTAGCACGGCAAACCTTTCATAGTCAATAGTCATTTCAAATATTTATGCAAATTTTCACAAAAAAATCCCTGTATTCAAAATGAACACAGGGAACTGCTTTAATCCTCTGACTTTAATGTGATATTTGATTTACCCTCAGCCTTCATAATACGGTATTTTACAATCAAATCTCTTTCCTCTTTTGTAAGCTGGGAAAGATACCTGGTATCGGGCTGGTCTTCATAATACATATCGTCATAAACATAATCGGGAAGTATCTTGCCCACGAATTTTTCAATGGAAAGATTGTAAAATTTACTGAGCTTTGCGATTGTATCAATATCCAACGAGCGCCTGCCGGTTTCATATCCGCAATATGCCGAACGGCTTATTCCCAAAGCTTCGGCAACCTGCTGCTGTGTTAGCCCGTTTTGGTTCCTGATAATTCTGAGCTGTCTTAACCGCATACAATCACTCCAATAAAACTTATAATGTTAATTATACAATACATTTGTTGCAAAATCAATACGCCGTATGAGTACATTTAACTAAATTCTTGTAAAAAAACAAAAAATATGATAGAATTAAGACAAAGTGAGGAGTTGATTGTATGACTGTTGCACTCATTGTACTGCTTTTTGTTTTTATCTTATTGATTGTATTTTCGGCTGTAATTCTCAATGCGCCCGGATTCTCCAAAAGGTGCGAGGGTAACGAAAACCTGAAATATCTTAAAGCAAAGAATTTTGACAATCTGAACGCACGCCCCGTAAGCTTTAAATCCAACAAGGGTCAGACGCTTAACGGTTTTTTATACAGCGGCGCAAAAACAGAAAAGCCAAAGGCTTTGATTGTTTTTTCTCACGGTATGGGAGCAGGCCATCTAAGCTACACCACCGAAATTAACTACTTTGCTCAAAAGGGCTACACCGTTTTGGCATATGACAACACGGGAACATGCGCCTCCGAGGGTAAAAGGCTTTACGGCTTTGCCCAGGGAATAATCGACCTTAAATCGGCACTGGATTTTGTAAGCACCCGTGAGGATTTAAAAGAGCTTCCCCTGCTGCTTGCAGGTCACTCCTGGGGCGCATACAGCGTTTGCAATGTTGCCGCTTTGGCGCAGGATACGGATATAAAGGGCATTGTTGCGTTTTCGCCGTTTAATTCCGTTAACAAGCTTATAGCCGACTCGGCGAAGGCAAAAATCAAAATTGATATAAGTTTTTTAAGTCCGTTTTTTGATATTGTTAATCTTTATAAATTCGGCAAAACAGGAATTTTGCGCTCCTGCGACACAATCGCCTCAAATATGATACCCACTCTTATTATGCACGGCGGAAACGATATGACGGTAAGTGTGCAGAACAGTCCCGTTGGGCTTAAAAACAGACTTGCATCAAACACCAACGCACGAACCGTTCTTTACGAGAGCAAATTCCACAATGTTTATCTTGCCAAAGACGCCGAGCAATATCTCAACGATATTTTCGGGAAAATTGCTTCTCTGCCTGCCGACAGCCGTGAAGCATACGAGGTTTATCAGTCCATTGATTATTCCCTTATCACCAAAGAGGATTTAACGGTTATGGAAACTGCCTGCTCCTTTTTTGAAGAATGTATTATGAAAAGGGATTTCCTTTCCTAATTCTTTAAATCATCTGTTGCGGGATTTTCTATGAGCTTGCCCTCCTCTGTAAAGCGAGAGCCGTGGCAGGGACAATCCCATGTATGCTCCGACGAGTTCCATTTTAAAGCGCACCCCATATGAGGGCAGCGCTTTTTTGATATTGTGAGCAAGCTTGTGACGGTCTCTGCGCCGTTGATTGCAAGCTGTGGCGTTAAAATGCTCCGTGACGGCGAAAAAACTTCGGCACAGTCGTTTCCCCTGCCCGTTATCATATCGCAAAGAATTTGTGCCGCCGCCATTGATGTGGTCATTCCCCATTTATTAAAGCCTGTTGCCATATAAATATTCGGCAAGGATTTTGAATATCTGCCGATATATGGCACACCGTCAAGGCTCATACAATCCTGCGTTGCCCAAGCGTATTTTTCGGGACAATTCGGATAATGGGTTTTTGCAAAGGTGCGAAGTACCCCATAATCGCCGCCCTGCTTTCCTGTGCGGTGGTCGCCGCCGCCGATTAAAAGATAATCGCCGTAATTGCGAAATGACATGCCTTTCGGCGCTTCGTCAACATACATTCCGTCAATTTGCGGTCCGTTTTCCAGCGCCAGCACATATGAGCGTTCCTGAAAAAGCTTTAAAAAATATCCGCCGTATTTATTCATAAACGGGAAATGGGTTGCAACCACAAATTGCTTTGCCTCTACCTTGCCGCCTGCCGTATAAGCGCAATTATCCCGTATCTCAAAAACCTTTGTATGCTCGTATATCGTGAGTTTTTGAGAAAGCTTTGACAAAAGCTTCAAGGGGTTAAACTGCGCCTGATTTTTAAACCTGACAGCTCCCGCAATCTCAACGGGAACGGGAATTGTATCGTTAAATTCTGCCTTAACGCCCAGTTTTATTAAGGCACGCATCTCTTTTTCTGCTTTTTCACGGCTTTGAACCGAATACACCGCATTGTCCCGAGTTTCAAAATCGCAGGGGATTTTTTCGGCAAGCTTTCGGTATTCCGACAATGCCGATTCGTTGGCTTGCAAATACATTTGCGCTTTTTCAACGCCGAATTTATTGATTAGTTTTTCATAAATAAACCCGTGCTGTGAGGTTATTTTTGCGGTGGTATTCTGCGTAACCCCCCGGCATATTCTGTCCGCTTCAAGCAAAATACAGTTTACCCCGCTTTTTGTGAGCTTATATGCGCACAAAATACCTGCTATTCCGCCGCCTATTATGAGCACATCTGTTTTTTTATCGCCGTTCAAGGTTGGAAACGACGGTAAAGACGAATTATCCGACCATACTGATAACATAAAATCACCCGTTTTATTTTAACCGAAAATTCGGATAAAAAACGGGTGATTTTTTATAATATGAAAATCATATTTTTAAAAACACGGGACGATGTGGGCATCGTCCCGTACAAGTTTGTTTATAGCCTGAGCCAAAATCATTTCTTTTCCATCAAGGTGACCATAACGGCTTTTTGCGCGTGGAGGCGGTTTTCTGCCTCATCGAAAATTTCGTCGGCGTGTGCTTCAAACACATCGGCGGTGATTTCCTCGCCGCGGTGTGCGGGCAGACAATGCTGTACCATACAGCCGCTGTTGGCAACGGAAAGCAGTTGTGTATTCACCTGATACACGCCCTCGAACACCTTGCGGCGTTCTGCCGCTTCGTCCTCCTGCCCCATGGACGCCCAAACATCGGTGAAAATCACATCGGCATCCGCCGCCGCTTCTTTCGGGTCACGGCAAAGGGCAAAATTCTGATACGGCTTGGCAAAATCCAAAACTTGGCTGTCGGGGTCATATCCTTCCGGGCAGGCAACGGAAACTGCCATTCCCGTTTTCAATCCGCCTACAATAAGTGAGTTCGCCATATTGTTGCCGTCGCCTATGTAGCACATTTTCAGCCCATCTAAATGTCCCTTGTGTTCGCGAACGGTCAACAGGTCGGCAAGCACCTGACAGGGGTGGCAAAAATCAGTTAAGCCGTTGATAATCGGTATAGAGCCGTATTTTGCAAGGTTTTCAACCTCGCTTTGCTCGAAAGTTCTTATCATAATACCGTCAAGATAGCGTGAAAGAACTCGTGCGGTATCCTGAATAGGCTCGCCTCTGCCTATCTGCAAATCACGGTTTGATAAAAACAGCGCCTGACCGCCCAACTGATACATACCCGTTTCAAAAGAAACACGGGTTCTCGTGGAGGACTTTTGAAAAATCATACCCAAGGTCTGCCCTTCAAGGCGATGGTGCGGTATGCCGTTTTTCGTTTCGTATTTCAACTGATCCGCAAGATTTAAAAGTTCCTCAATTTCCTGCGTTGTGGTATTAAGTAAGCTCAATAAATGTTTCATATTTTTCTCCTATTCCGAGAGCACACGCTCTAAAATCAATAGTCCCTTGTCGATTTCTTCGTAAGTAATGGTAAGCGGCGGGAGCATTCGCAAAGCGGATTTTGCCGTTAAGATAAGCAAGCCGTTTTCACAGCATTTTTTGGCGATTTCGCCCGCTTTTTTCGTTTTTAAATCAATCCCTATCATTAAGCCTCGACCACGGACGCTCTCCACATCTGTAAAGGCTTTAACCTTTTCACGGATATACTCGCCTTTTACGGAAACCTCTGCCAAAAACGCATCATCCAGCCGTTCTAAAACGGCTAATGCGCCGGCACAGGCAACAGGATTGCCGCCGAAAGTCGTGCCGTGTGTGCCCGCCGTCAGCGTATTGCCCAACTCTGCACGGCAAAGGCACGCGCCCATGGGGAGTCCCCCACCGATACCCTTTGCGGTTGTCAAGATGTCAGGCTTTACACCCACGGTTTCATAGGCGAACAGTTTGCCCGTTCTGCCCACGCCCGTTTGCACCTCGTCAAAGATTAAAAGCACATCGTTTTCATCGCAAACCGTGCGAACAAACTCGATAAATTCCTGCGGGGTTTCCAAAACGCCGCCCTCGCCTTGAATCACCTCTAACATCACGGCGCAAACCGTACCGTCCAGCATATCTTCAAGTGCTTTGCAGTCACCTGCTTCGGCATAACGAAAGCCCTCTAAAAACGGGGTGAAAAATTCGTGGTAGTGGTCCTGCCCCGTGGCGGTGATGGTCGCCATGGTTCTGCCGTGAAAGGAATTTTTCAAGCTGACGATATTGTACCGCCCCTCGCCGTATTTGTCAAAACTGTATTTGCGGGCAAGTTTAATGGCACACTCGTTTGCCTCTGCGCCCGAATTGCAAAACAGGACTTTCGGAAAACCCGATTTTTCGCAAATCGCCTTTGCCGCTTTGGCAACCGTTTCATTGTAATAGAGATTTGAGGTGTGCTGTAACTTGTCCAGCTGCGCTTTAACCGCCGTTTTCCAGCCCTCGTCATTGGTGCCCAAGGCGTTTACGCCGATGCCTGCGGTAAAGTCGATATACGCCTTCCCCTCGCTGTCAAAATAGGTGGCATTTTCGCCGTGCTCCAACGCCACGGGAAAGTGGGCGTAGGTGGGCATGAAATAAGTATCTGCTGTTTCTTTGATTTCTGTAAAATGCATAGTCTGTAATCCTTCTTTATGCTGAAAACATTGTGCCGATACCGGCGTCGGTGAACAATTCGATTAAAATGGAATGGGGAATTCTGCCGTCAATAATGTTGGTACGGTGCACACCGCGGCGCACCGCCTCGACACAGCAGTCGATTTTCGGAATCATACCGCCGGAAATAATCCCCTGGGCTTTTAAAGACGGAATTTCTGACACTTTCACCTCTTGAATTAAAGTGCTTTCGTCATCCTTGTCACGCAAAAGACCGCTGATATCGGTCATCAAAAGGAGTTTTTCCGCATGCAGGCAAGAAGCAATCCGCGCCGCCGCCGTGTCCGCATTGATATTGTAAACCTCACCGTTTTCGCCGCCGCCCACGGTGGATATCACGGGAATATAACCACTTGCTATGGCATCGTTAATGACCTTTGTGTTGATTTTCACAATGTCGCCCACAAAGCCGATGTCCTCGCCTGCATCGTGCTTTTTCGCCTGAATCATATCGCCGTCCAAGCCGCAAAGCCCCACAGCCTGCCCGCCGTGGCAAGTTAAGAGTTGCACCAAATGCTTATTGACCTTGCCCGCAAGCACCATTTGCACCACTTCAACGGTTTCTTCGTCCGTATAGCGAAGTCCGCCCACAAAGCGGCTTTCTTTGCCGATTCGCTTTAACATATCGTTGATTTCGGGGCCGCCGCCGTGCACCAGCACCACATTGACGCCCACGGAACGCAACAGCACAATGTCGGTCATCACCGCGTCCTGCAATGCTTCATTTATCATGGCGTTGCCGCCGTATTTTATCACAACCGTTTTGCCGTTGTAGCGCTGAATATAGGGCAGCGCCTGCACCAGCACCTCGCTGCGGTCTGCGTGAGAAAGTTTGGAAATGTCCATATTGTTTCCTCCAAAGTTCATTTTTCTTCGGTAGGAATATGATGTTTCTTATCGGCGGGAGCAAGCCCCCGCCCTACCGAGAACAATTCTACATTGCATAACATATACATTTTTTGATATTCGCCTGATTTTCAAGTGTGCGTGCAGTTTGTGCTTTTGGCACGGCGAAGCGTATCCGGTATACGCGAGTTGCCGTGCCGAAAGTGCAAAATGTGCGTGCAATTGAAAATCAGGTTCTGTAATCTCCGTTGATTTTTACATATTCATAAGTCAGGTCGCATCCGTAAGCGGTGGCGGCAAATTCGCCGTCGTTTAAATCCACCTGAATGGTAATTTCGTCCTCTAACAAAATTTCTTTTGCTTTTTCCTCTGAAAATTCTATGCCTGCGCCGTTGCGACAGACGAAAATTTCACCCTTCGCGGAAACGAAAGACACATCAATTTTCGTAACATCAATCTCCGTGCCCGCATATCCGAGGGCACACAGCACCCTGCCCCAGTTGGCGTCCGAACCGAACATAGCGGTTTTCACAAGGGGGGAACGGATAACCGATTTTGCGCAGGTTTTGGCGATTTCCTCGGTTTTGGCATGATTTACCTCGCAAAGCACCAATTTTGTGGCACCCTCGCCGTCTTTGGCAAGCATACAGACAACATAATTGCAAATTTTATAGAGCGCACGGCAGAATTTCTGATAATTCTCGCTGTCCGTATTTTCAATACGGCTGTTTTCGCAAAGTCCGTTTGCCAGAATTGCAACGGTGTCGTTTGTGGAAGTATCGCCATCCACCGAAAGCATATTATATGTTCTTTCCACGCACCACAGGAGCGCACTTTTTAAACACGCAGCGGTGATATTCGCATCAGTTGTAATAAAGGAAAGCATGGTTGCCATATTGGGATGAATCATACCGCTGCCCTTGGCTATGGCGCCGATGGTACAGGGTTTGCCGTCCAAATCAAAGGACACAGAGATATGTTTTTTGATTGTATCGGTGGTCATAATCGCCTCTGCCGCCGCATCCGAGCCGTTTGCGGACAGTCCGTCGGCAAGTTCTTGCATACCGTTTTGAATAGGCTCTAAATCAATGGGCTGACCGATGACACCCGTGGAGCCGACAATCACATCTCTTGGGGAAACACCCGTATATTCTGCCGCAAGGTCACACATTGCCTGCGCTTTTTCCACGCCGTCGGCGTTGCAGGTATTGGCAATGCCGCTGTTGCAAATAACTGCACGGGCTTTGCCGTTTTCGAGATTTTTGCGTGTTACGGTAATCGGTGCGCCGTACACAAGATTTTTGGTATAAACCGCCGCCGCGTCACATTCGGTTTCGGACAAAATCAGCATCAAGTCCTTTTTGTCCTTATTTTTGCGAATGCCGCAGTGTATGCCGTTGGCTTTAAAGCCTTTGGGCGAGGTCACCCCGCCGTTTGTGTCGATTTTGATTGAAAATGCCATATATTTCTCCTGTTTATTTCACGGCGGGAGCAAGTCCCCGCCCTACATTGTTTACTAAATCTCCAAATTAAATTCTGCCGGCAATCCCATTTTGATATTCATACATTCCAGCGCCGCGCCGCTTGCGCCTTTGCCCAGGTTATCGTAACGGGCGAGGAGCAAAATGCGCTCGTCATTGCCGCAGACCGTAATATCCATACTGTCCGTTTCCGCTTTGGCGTTGGCGGAAAGGAAGCCCGCCTCGTCCATACTGTCTTTGTAACGCACAATCGGGGTATTGTATTTTTCTTTGTAAAGGGCTTTGATGTCCTCTGCCGTTTTGCCGTTTTGTAAATCACTTTTGAAAAGCGGCACGGTCACAAGCATACCGCTGAAATAATCGCAAATAAACGGGCAAAAAATCGGCGTAACCGAAAGCCCGGAAATGATGCGCATTTCTTTTAAATGCTTGTGCTCTTGGGTGATTGCGTATGCACGGGGCGCGTCAAGCAGCGGGTCACGCTCGGCGTCCTCATACTGGGCAATCCCCTTTTTGCCTGCGCCGCTGTATCCGGACATGGCGTGGCAGGAAAAGGCGTGGTCAGGGGAAACGAGCCCTGCGTCCACCAAGGGTTTTACAAGGGCGATAAAGCCGCTTGCGTAGCACCCCGGAACGGCAATGCGGTTGGAATTTTTGAGTTTTTCTGCAAGTGTTTCGGATAATTCCGGAAACCCGTATGCAAATTCCTCGTTTGTGCGGTGCGCGGTAGAGGTATCAATCACAACGGTTTTTTCGTTTTCGATTAAGCCTACTGCCTCCACGGCCGCCGCATCGGGCAAGCAGAGAAAGGCAATGTCCGCCGCATTGAGCGCTTTCTTTCGTGCATTTATATCCTTGCGAAGTTCTTCGGGCAAGGTAATGAGTTCAATATCTTCGCGGGTTTTCAGGCGGTCAAAAATTTTCAACCCCGTTGTGCCCTGCGAACCGTCAATAAATACTTTGGTCATAGATAATCTCGCTTTACATCATTTTGAAATCAGGTAGTTTTGTTTTAAATTCCTTTTTGCTTTCCCAATCGTTTTTCTTATAACTTCGTCTGTCCATGGAATTATCGTGCCAAGTTGACAGATTCGTTAAATTTTGTTTAATGAAACCCGCTAAATAGATTTCTCTACACCTATCCGTGTGATTAAATGAATAATTTTCCAAAATGGGTTCATCATCGTTTAAATACAGGTTTTTCAGATCCCAAACGCTTAGCGGTTTGCCATCTTTTGTAAACCAACAGTTAAACGAAGGGTCAAACAGTACCCATTTTTGCAGTTCGCGGCAGTAAACATGTGTAACAAAATGGCAACCGCCGTTTGTACTTAACAGACAAATCGGATACGCGAAGATTTGCAGTGCCAGCAGACAGTCCGTGAACACCACTGCCTTTTCACGACAACAAATTGCGTGAGAAAAATCCTGCCCGTAGGCGTATTCCAAAATATCCAAAGGATTATCTGCTTTCCACTTAAAGGCGGCACCGCTGTAAAAGGTATTATCTGTCAGCCACTGCATAATGCGCACAGTCTTTTCAAAATCCGTTCCGTCACCTGCACACTTTTTTAAATCATACTTTTCCAAAAGCGTTGCATACAGCGAAATTGGCCCAAACAGGTTTTCTGCCGTTGTTTCTGTTAATTCCGCATCACTGCCTTGTTCGAGAGGAACAAATGTATTTCTGTCCATTTTTTCTACAAAGGCAAGATAATTTTCCCATTTTTGCAGTTTGTGCAATTTCATGCGCAAAAAGAGTCCCATTTTTCTCTTTCTCCTCATACTCATTGTGCAATGATTGCGGGCATGGAAGCCCGCCACTACGCGATTTTCTCTGTCATTTTCACGGCGGGGGCAAGCCGCCCGCCCTACATTATAAAACAAACATTTTCACGGCGGGAGCAAATTCTCCGAATTCAGGCACCTTTCGGCGGGAGCAAGCCCCCGCCCTACCATAAAAATCTTTTTACCGATTTAAACTTCTGACTCTCTCCACTTGCGCCAGCACATTTTGCGGTGCGGGACCACCAAGGGAGGTACGGTCATTTACACATTTGTCAAGATTGATTGCATCGTAAACACCCTCATCGAACAAAGCGCATACGGCTTTATAATCGGCAAGAGGCAAGGTTTCAAGCGTTACACCTTTTTTAATGCAAAGGGCAACCAACTCCCCTGTCGCCTTGTATGCGTCACGGAAAGGCAGACCTTTTGACACAAGATAGTCGGCGCAGTCGGTGGCGTTGATAAACCCGCCCGCCGCGGCTTTGCGCATATTTTCGGGGAGGGCGGTCATTGTGTCCAGCATTGGAATAAATGCGGTAAGGCACATTTTCACTGTATCAAATGCGTCAAAAATTGCCTCTTTATCTTCTTGCATATCTTTGTTATATGCAAGGGGCAAGCCTTTCATCATTGTGAGAAGTGTTGTCAAATCACCGAACACTCTGCCCGATTTGCCACGGATCAATTCCGTAATGTCGGGATTTTTCTTTTGGGGCATAATGGACGAGCCTGTGGAAAAAGCGTCGTCCAATTCCACAAATTTAAACTCCCACGAACACCAAAGCACAATTTCTTCCGAAAAGCGAGAAAGGTGAACCATTATAATTGAAATTACAGATGCAAGTTCCATACAGAAATCACGGTCGGAAACGCTGTCGAGGGAATTTTGCATAGCGCCCGTAAAGCCCAGTGCTTTTGCCGTCATTTCACGGTCGGTATTGTAGGTTGTGCCCGCAAGAGCGCAAGCTCCCAAGGGGGAAACATTCATTCTCTCCCGTGCATCATAAAGTCTTGCTTTGTCCCGCAGGAGCATTTCAGCATAGGCTAACAAATGATGCCCGAAAGTGATAGGCTGGGCACGCTGTAAGTGCGTATAGCCCGGCATAACGGCGTTTGCATACTGTTCCGCTTTTTTGCAAAGCACATGGACAAGTTCCGTCAGTTGCGCATACAGCGCGTCGCATTCTTTGCGCAGATACAAACGAATATCGAGAGCCACCTGGTCATTTCGACTGCGTGCGGTATGCAAGCGTTTGCCCGCCGCACCGATGCGCTTGGTCAATTCCCCCTCCACAAAGGTGTGAATATCCTCTGCGTTGGGGTCAATTTCCAACGCGCCGCTTTCGATTTCGGCT
The DNA here is from genome assembly GCA_946041635.1 of uncultured Clostridia bacterium. GTDB lineage: Bacteria > Bacillota > Clostridia > Oscillospirales > Acutalibacteraceae > Fimenecus. The sequence goes on along the minus strand of CAMGDG010000004.1, from coordinate 22,506 downwards.
TTGATGGCTTTGAGCCCGTCGGTGATCTGTGCCAAGTCCTGTGCAGAGATTATCCCTTGCGCACAGAGCATTGCCGCGTGCGCAAGACTGCCGTCAATGTCCTCACGGAACATACGGCTGTCAAATTTGATTGAGGAATTAAAATCGTTTGTTTTGGGGTCCAATGCTTTTTGAAATCTGCCTTGCCAAAGTTGCATATGTTTTTCTCCTGTAAGTAGTACAATACGACAAAGGGAATTTTTTCCCTTTGTCGTTTCATATTGTTTTTGCGGCGGGAGCAAGCATTACTCGCCTGCCAGCTCGGACAGTGCTTCTGCTCATTGTATTCGCAGAGGTGTCCACCGGACACCCGCGCCCCCACCCTACACGGTTTAATCTTTATCCGTTATTTCTTTGTGCGTCCAAAAGTGCCTTCACCTTAATGGGCAAGCCGAAGAGGTTGATAAATCCTGCGGAGTCTGCTTGGTTGTAAGCGCCGCCGTCCTCACCAAAGGACGCTACATTTTCATCATACAGCGTATAGGGAGAAGTAATACCCGCGTTCATTACATTGCCTTTGTAAAGTTTTACCTTTACATCGCCTGTAACGGTTTCCTGCGTTTTGTCAACGAATGCGGAAATCGCCTCACGAAGGGGTGTGAACCACTGCCCGTTATATACGATTTCACCGAATTTTTGGGAAACAAGCTTTTTGTAATGCTGGGTTTCTTTGTCTAGCGTAATCATTTCCAAAAGTTCGTGTGCTTTGTAAAGAATGGTTCCGCCGGGGGTTTCGTACACACCTCTCGACTTCATACCGACAAGGCGGTTTTCCACGATGTCTAAAAGTCCGATACCGTTTGCACCGCCCAGCTCGTTGAGTTTTTCAACGATGGAAAGTCCGTCCGTTTCTACACCGTCCAAAGCGGTGGGCACACCTTTTTCAAAGTGAATTGTAACATAAGTCGGTTTGTCGGGTGCCCGCTCAGGCGCAACGCCCAATTCCAGGAAGCCCTCTTTTTGGTATTGCGGCTCGTTGGCGGGGTCCTCCAAATCCAACCCCTCGTGGGAAAGATGCCACACATTTTTATCTTTGGAATAGTTGGTTTCACGGTTGATTTTCAACGGAATATTGTGCGCCTCGGCGTACTCGATTTCCTCTTCACGGGATTTGATATCCCACTCACGCCACGGGGCGATGATTTCCATTTCGGGGGCGAATGCCTTTAAAGTAAGTTCAAAACGCACCTGGTCGTTACCTTTGCCGGTGCAACCGTGGCAAATGGCGTCTGCGCCCTCTTTTTTGGCAATTTCCGCAAGTCCTTTTGCAATGCAGGGGCGTGCGTGGGAAGTGCCCAAGAGGTATGTTTCATAATCTGCACCCGCTTTTAAGCAAGGCCAAATATACTCCTCAACATACTCCTTTTTGAGGTCCAGCACATAAAGTTTGGAAGCGCCTGTTTTGATTGCCTTTTCTTCCAACCCGTCGAGTTCTGTCCCCTGCCCCACATCGCCCGAAACGGCGATGACTTCGCAGTTGTTGTAATTCTCTTTCAGCCACGGGATGATGATAGAAGTATCAAGCCCGCCCGAATACGCCAAAACAACCTTTTTAATGTCTTTCTTATTCATTATGTATTCCTCCGAAATGCGGTTTACAATTTGACCGCTGAAAAATTTAACAAGCTATATTATACACGCTTTTTTGCACAAATCAAGGGATTTTGCATATTTTTTTCAAATTTTATGAATTTTTATTCAGTTTTTTGCATATTTAGTGAATATTTATACGGAATTTATGCAAAATGATATGAATTACATAAAAATAACGGCTAAACAGACATATTTGCCTGTTCAGCCGTTTTAATTATTGAGTTTTATTTAACCGCTTCAACGGGAATAATGCTGCCCGAAGCGTCCTTTTGAACCGTGAAGGTGATTGCGTCGCCCACATTAAGAATTACGACCTTTTCAGCCTGACTTACCGCAACCTTATAATAGGGCTCTGCCTCGTTGAGCTTGATATAGAAATAAGTTTCGCCGCCTGTTATTACGCTGCGGATTTCAGCTACTGTTCCGCTGACCTCAACGGTTTCCTTTTGAACGGTGGTATTGTCTTCCTCATCACCCATTGAGTCAACATCAATATTAACGCTTATGCCGCTCTTTTCAAGCTCCTCGGCATATTTACTCATACACTCGGTAAGAGTTGAGCCTACGCCAACCACCGTTGACTGCTTAACATTAACCATGGCGTACATCTTTACAAGCTCACTTGCGTCTTTCAGCGCCATAAAATAGGTTGGTTCGCCGCTTACATTAAGAAGCAACGGGAATGTTGCCGTGTAGTTATACTGCTGAACCTTACCTTGTGCGGAGGTTCTCGCCGTTTCCTCCAAAGCACCCGAAACCTGATAATACTTTGCCTCTTTTGTTCTCTGATTTATAAGAACAAAGCCGATTATTGACTGGTCGGAAGTTATGGATGTAACGCCTGTGTACATATATACATCGTCATTCAAAGCAAGATAATTGTATCCTGAGCTCGTGACTTTAACATCGCTCTGCCCGATAATTGAGTTTATAAATCCGTTGCCGTATTTTCCGTAAAAATTATACTGCTGATTGAGAATGTTAGCAGAATACACTTGGTCAATCCACTGATACTCGTCATCGGTTACAAATTTATCGGTTTTAAGCTTTGTATTGCCGTCAAGACTTGTGGAAACAAGCGTTGTGTCGCCTGTGACGGAATCAACAAGTACGGCTCCTATAACATCGGTTCCGCCGAAAAGTCCGATGGTTTTATCGAGGACGGGAACAATCCAATAAGGATTGCCGTTGTCGTCAATCTCAAATGAGGGTGTATCAAGCATAAGTGTGGGATAATTAAATCTTACATGGCGTACAAGATACTCATTGAAATGCTCTGCCGGTGAATACTTCATCGCATTTTCAAGGCGAACTGTTTCCGCCTTTTGATTTGTCATATCCACAATTATATATGCGGGAATACCGTTTTTGGTGTTTTTCATCCACTTGAATATATCGCCGTAGTCAAGCGACTGAACGCGGACAGGAGTTCCTTTATAGTTTATTTGAGTTGAATAATACTCGTTTACAACAAACTGTGAAACATAGTCGGAAAGGTCGCCCAAGGCTCTCGTGGCAATATTGTTGGAAGAATCCTTATCAAGACGGGGAACGCTTGAAAAATCAATCTCGGCAACATCTGCGGCAAAATCGCCCTCTTTTACATCAATGATATTATGATAGGATTTTGCCCTGAAAATAACTGCGCCGCTGAGATATCCCACTAAAACCACCGCCGCCAACACAAGCAGGAGGATTACGGGAATTTTCACTTTGCTCTTTGCATATTCCATATATTCGGGTCTGAAATATGCTTTTGATGTAATACCGAAAGCCGCAATGAATACAAAAATTACTACGGCAAGATAGAGATAAAGCTCAATAGCCTTAAAATTAAGCGCCGGCAGCATAAAGTAGTAAAGACCTGCGGCAACCGCAAGGGTTATTACAAGGCTGACGATAATCTTTTTTACCGTGCTTCCGCCGGGGTGCACCTGAGCCGTTCTTTTCTTTTTTCCGCCGAAATCAACATTGATAGGGTCCATAAAAATACCTCTTTCCATTTATTGTAAATAGTATAATCATATTTCGTATGTAAAATACAAGATAAAGCAATTTCCTTGAACTGTTTTACAAAACCTTTTTGCAGTATTCAAAGGCTCCGCAATCACCGCAATTCGCCTTGCGTGCGGTACACACCGCCCTGCCGTGGAGCACGCAGCGGTGACAAAAATCATTGCTCTCCGCAGGGGGAAGGATTTTTTTAAGCTCCAGCTCCACCTTTTTGGGGTCCTTTGTATTTACAAGCCCCATTCTGTTGGTAAGGCGGATTAAATGAGTATCCGCAACAACGGCAGGCTTGCCGTAAACATCACCCACAATAAGATTTGCCGTTTTTCTGCCTACACCCTGCAAGGTTATAAGCTCCTCAACCGTATCGGGCACTACCCCGCCGAAACGGTCACGCACGCCCTTTGCCATTTCTATAATATCTCTTGCTTTGCCGTGATAAAATCCGCAGGAATGGATAATATTTTCCACATCAAGCACATCGGCATTGCAATAATCGTCAAGGGTTTTATACTTTGCGAAGAGCTGTGGAGTGACAAGATTTACTCTTGCGTCCGTACACTGTGCGGAAAGCCTTGTTGCCACAAGCAGTTCAAAGGGATTATCTGCAACAAGAGAGCAAACAGCCTCGGGATATTCGTTTTTTAAAGCTTCGACGAGCAAAGCCGCCCGTTCCTTTTTAGTCATGGCTTACTCCGGATAATTCATATTTTTCGGCAATCCCAAAAGATAATCCGCCGACACATTAAAATAATTGCAAAGCGCCACTATATCGTTTAATGACGGTTCTGTTGTACCCGTTTCCATAAACGAAACCTTACGCTGAGTAATGCCCAGCGCATTGGCAAGATCCTTTTGCGTTATGGTGGGAATCTTTGCACATCTTAAATATTTTAACCTCTCGCTGAAATTCATAATACACCCTCAAATCGACAGTATTTACACACAGTCTGAAAACAAGTGCTGATATTCTATCATAAAAAAATGATTTTAGAAAGATGTAGAATAAAAATAACTACACAAAGTTTTGCATTATTTTTTGTGAGGTTTTACAAAGCTTTTCAACAATATGTGCATAGACACATATTAACTATCGACACGAATTATGTTAATTAAGTCACTGTGTTGCGCTTTTTCGGTTGTTTTTTACAATCGGCAGATATATAATATAAACAAGAATCTTATAAAGGAATGATTTTTTTTGAAAAAGGAAATAAACATAAAAGAGCTTTCGGGAAATTTCGTGAAAATGATAAGCGAGGATTGGGCTTTGCTCACGGCGGGAGAAAATGACTGCTTTAACACAATGACTGTAAGCTGGGGAGGCATAGGCGTGCTTTGGGGAAAAGATGTTTGCTTTGTATTTGTTCGCCCCCAGAGGTACACATATCAGTTTATGGAAAAATACGACCGTTTTTCTCTCTCGTTTTTCGGAGGAGAATTTAAAAAAGAGTTAGGGATTTGCGGCAGTAAATCAGGCAGAGATATTGACAAAGTTGCCGTAACGGGGCTTACTCCTGTCTGCGTGGGCGAAACAGTAGGCTTTGAGCAGGCAAAGGTTATTGTTACAATGAAAAAACTTGCGTATCAGGATATAAATCCCAAGGGTTTTCTTGACGAAAGCATTATGGACAATTATAAGGCGGCGGATTTTCACCGAGTATATGTGGGTGAAATCGAAAAGGTATATATTGAAAAATAATTTTAAAAAAACTGTTGACATTTGTTTTTTTTAGTGATACACTCTAAAAAAACAAGCCAAGCAAACCTACGATAAAGAGTAGTAGCTGTTATTTAAGCGTTTAAAGAGAGCCGGCGTCGGTGTGAGTTCGGTAACGGTAATTTCAGTGAATGGACTTTTGAGGGCAAACCGAAACACAATTGCGGATTAGGGGCGACGGAGGGCAACCGTTAAAGTGCCGAGTGTATGATTGTACACGGTGAGAGCGCATTTTATATGCGAATTTGGGTGGTACCGCAGGAAATTCAGCCTGTCCCATATTTTGGGGCAGGCTTTTTATTTTTCTCAAAAGGAGATATTTACTATGGCACTTTTTACAAAGCGATGGCGACTTTCAAAATAACAAAGTATAAGCGTAAAAAAATCTGAGCCATAAAATAATTTTTAATTTTGAAAGGAATAATCACTATGAAAAAATATATTGCAATTTTACTCGTTTTAGTTTTAACCATCACCTGTTTTACAGCTTGCGGAAACAATGCGGCTGATACGGAAAGCAAAAAGGTAATCGGACTGCTTTACGACGCAGGTCAGGATGCATCAACAACCGCTATTGCCGAAGCAAAAGCATACCTTGATGAAAAAGGAATCGCATATAAAGAATATACCGGTACAACCGGTGATGAAGTCAGTCTTGCGGTTGACGCCGCTATTGCAGACAAGGTTTCCGCAATTTTCACTCCCACCGATAACACCATCATGGCTGCCGAGCTTTCGATTTATGAAAAACTTGCCGATGCAGGTATCCCCCACTTCACAGGCGCGGATTCATTTGCTCTTAACGGCGCATACCTCGGCTACGGTGTTGACTATGCTAACCTGGGTAAAGAAACTGCGAATATGGTTGCAGAAGTTTTGCTTGACGGCAAATCCCCCGCAACTATTCCCGTGAAAACATTTGATAACGGCACTGCAACAATCAATACTGAAATCTGTGCTAAACTCGGCTATAATCTTGACGATATGAAAGCAAAATATGAGCCTAACTGCCAAGCAATAAAAGAAATCACCACAGGTAATGCTTTTGAAGACGGTACGCAAAACATTCCCGCAGCCGCTCTCAAATCAGGCACAATCGGTTCGGAAAACCCCACAAAGACATTTACCGTGGGCATTTGCAATTTCGTTGATGACGCTTCACTCAATCAGATAGTAAGCAATATTAAGCTTCAGCTTGACACAATAGGAAAAGAAAAGAATGTTGCTTTCACTGTTAAATATGATAACTGCAACGCTGACTCAAATGTATTGAATCAAATTATTGCCGGATTCAATGCCGACAAGGTTGACCTTATGGTAGGCATTGCCACTCCCGTTGCAATGGCAATGCAGTCTGCTACGGAAGATAATCAAATCCCCGTTGTTTTTGCAGCAGTTTCCGATCCCGTAGGCACACAAATTGTTGCTTCAAACGAAAACCCCGGCAAAAACATTACAGGAACATCTGATTTCCTTGACACAAAAGCTATTTTCAATCTTATTCTTGCAACAATCGGCGCATAATCAATTCTGATAAATTCGGCAGAACAGATAATCCGACCATGGGTTATCTGTTCTGCGCTGTAAAAAAGGACGGAACGATATGGATTTAAACTCTATTCTGAGCTTAGGTGAAAACGCAATACAATTGGGGCTCATAAGTTCACTTACGGTTTTAGCATTGTTTTTAAGTTATTCCATGCTGAATGTTTGTGACCTTTCAACTGACGGATGCTTTACTCTGGGTGCAACCGTAGGTGCGGTTGTGGCGATTGCAGGTCATCCCGGTTTATCTATTCTTGCGGCTATGGCGGCAGGTGTAATATCGGGATTTGTTGTTGCTTTTCTTCAAACAAAAATGGGTATCAACAGTCTTCTTGCGGGTATCATTGTCAACACGGGGCTTTACTCCGTGAATATTGCCGTTATGGGTAATTCGTCGATTTTAAATATGAACAGAACAACAACTGTTTTCACCCTTTTAAAAGACAGGCTTAACGGCACGGCATTTGAAAAAGAATACACCTTGATTATTGCCTTTACAGCGGTTGCCCTTGTCGTTATTTTCCTTTCTGTTTTTCTTAAAACGAAACTCGGCCTTGCAATCCGTGCAACGGGAAACAATCCCGATATGGTTCGTTCCTCCTCTATTAACCCTGTATTTACAACTATTGTAGGACTTTGTATTGCAAACTCCTTTACGGCACTTTCCGGCTGTTTGCTCGCTCAGTCACAGAAATCTGTTAACATTGATATCGGTACGGGCATGGTGACTGTTGCTCTTGCTTCTCTTCTCATAGGCGGTGTATTCCTGGGAAAAGGCAAAATTCCTCTCAGAGCAATCGGCGTTGTTTTAGGCTCGATTATTTTCAGAGTTATATATGCCGTTGCTCTCAGATTCGATATGCCCGCATATATGCTTAAACTTATTTCTTCCGTTATTGTTATTATTGCAATATCCGCACCCTATCTTAAATCGCAGTTCCCTGTTATTAAAAGGCGCATATTCCTTTCCCGCAGAAAGGAGGCAAAATAATGCTTACATTATCACATGTTTCAAAGACCTTCAATCCCGGTACGGTAAATGCAAAAACCGCTCTCAGCGATTTGTCGCTTCATGTAAACAAAGGCGATTTTATTACAATAATCGGTGCTAACGGTGCAGGAAAATCTACTTTTTTCAATGCTGTTGCAGGTTCTTTTATGACCGATAGCGGTAACATTATCCTTGACGGAAAAGACATTACGCTTATGCCCGAACACAAGCGTGCAAAATCAATAGGCAGACTTTTTCAGGACCCTATGCGCGGCTCTGCTCCCGGAATGAGCATTGAAGAAAATATGTCTCTTGCCGCAGGGCACGGAAGCTGGCTCAGTTCGATTTCGAGGAAAGACAAAGCACTTTTCCGCGAGCGTCTTGCACTTCTCGGAATGGGGCTTGAAGACAGAATGAAGCAACCCGTAGGACTTCTCTCCGGCGGTCAAAGACAAGCGCTTACCCTTATGATGGCTACATTTAATCCGCCGAAGCTTCTTTTACTTGACGAGCATACTGCCGCTCTTGACCCCGGTACTGCCGAAAAAGTATTGGAGCTTACAAAGAAAATTGTTGATGAAAATAATCTCACCTGCCTTATGATTACCCACAATATGCAATCCGCCCTTGATTTAGGTAACAGAACCTTTATGATGAACAACGGCAACATTGTTTATGATGTGGAGGGTGACGAGAGAAAGAAGCTTCATGTTTCCGACCTTCTTCAAAAATTCAAAGAATCCGTAGGCAAAGAGCTTGATAATGACAGAATGTTGCTTTCGGAATAATATAATTACACGCAAAAAAACCGCTGACTTATCACCCTTCGGTATAGTCAGCGGTTTATATTTTTTATTTCTTTTTGATATGGGAGCCTGTGGTGGTAATCACCGCAATTTTTGTACCTGAATTATCGGTAATTGTGATTTCATAAAAGCAGGTTGTTCTGCCGTCTTTAATCAAGCGGCTCTCGCCGTAGAGCGTATCGCCCTTGGCTATGCCCAGATAGCAAATTTGGCTGACGGTTGTTACCGTTATATCCTCACAATTAAAATTTGTGGAAACGGCAAAGACAAAATCCGCCAAAGTAAACATAACGCCGCCCATAACATTGCCCACGGCGTTCTGATGCTTTTTTTGAAGCTTTAAACTGCATTTTGCATAATGCTCTCCCACTTCTTCAATCACAATTCCCGTGGCTTCGGTGGCGTAACGGTCGTCTTTAAAAAACTCTCTTGCTTTTTCAAGGTCGGTCATATATATCATTCCTTTAAACATAATAAATATATTATTTGCAAATAATTGTAACATAACCGATTAAAAATAACAAGAGAAAAAAGCGCCTGTGCTTTCGGCACAAGCGCTTTTCTTAGTTATAAATCAATACATTCCGCCGCCTGCCTGTGCCATTGCAGCAGCCGCTGCGGCATCAGCCTGAGGGTCGGGAATATCGGCAACAAGGGACTCGGTTGTGAGTACCATTGCGGCAACGGAAGCCGCATTTTGGAGTGCTGAACGGGTTACCTTTGCAGGGTCGAGAATACCTGCTTCAAACATATCAACATACTCGCTTGTTGCGAAGTTAAAGCCATAACCGGGCTTATTGGCGTTAACAATATTGTTTACGATAACAGAGCCTTCAAGTCCCGCATTCTTTGCAATCTGACGAACAGGCTCCTCTATTGCTTTGAGAACAATTTTAACACCTGTTTTGTAATCTGCATCGTCTGTATTGAGAAGAGCCTCTGCCGCCTTGACTGCGCCGAGCAAAGCTACGCCGCCGCCTGCAACGGAGCCTTCCTCAACAGCCGCCTTTGTAGCTGCAAGAGCGTCCTCAATGCGGAGTTTTTTCTCTTTCATTTCAGTTTCGGTTGCGGCACCTACACGGATAACTGCAACACCGCCTGCAAGCTTTGCAAGTCTTTCCTGAAGCTTCTCTCTGTCGAAATCGGAGGTTGTTGCCTCAATCTGTGAACGGATTTGAGCAACTCTGCCCTTGATAGCGTCGCTGCTGCCTGCGCCGTCAACGATAATTGTGTTTTCCTTTGAAACCTTAACCTGCTTTGCACGACCGAGCTGATTAAGCTGTGTATCTTTAAGTTCAAGTCCCAAATCAGCGGTAATAACCTCGCCGCCTGTAAGGATTGCGATATCCTGAAGCATTTCCTTTCTTCTGTCGCCAAATCCGGGAGCCTTGACTGCTACGCAGGTAAATGTGCCGCGGAGCTTGTTGACAAGGAGTGTTGAAAGAGCCTCGCCCTCAATATCCTCAGCGATGATAACAAGCTTTTTGCCCGCCTGAACAATCTGTTCAAGAAGGGGAAGAATCTCCTGAATATTTGAAATTTTCTTATCGGTGATAAGGATAAGAGCGTCGTCAATAACAGCCTCCATCTTATCTGTATCCGTTACCATATAGGGTGAGATGTAACCGCGGTCGAACTGCATACCCTCAACAACATCCGAATATGTTTCGCTGGTCTTTGACTCCTCGATGGTGATAACGCCGTCGGCAGTAACCTTTTCCATAGCCTCTGCTATGAGCTTTCCGATATATTCATCGGCGGCGGAAACGGTTGCAACTCTTGCAATATCATCGGAAGAAGAAACGGGCTTTGCGTTTTTGAGAACCTCTGCTACAACTGCGTCAACAGCCGCCTGCATACCTTTTTTAACTACCATGGGGTTAGCGCCTGCGGCAACATTCTTCATACCCTCACGGACAAGTGCCTGAGCAAGAAGTGTAGCGGTTGTTGTGCCGTCGCCTGCAACATCGTTTGTTTTTGTTGCAACCTCTTTTACAAGCTGTGCGCCCATATTTTCAAAAGCGTCTTCAAGCTCAATCTCTTTTGCGATTGTAACGCCGTCGTTTGTGATAAGGGGTGCGCCGTATTTTCTGTCGAGAACAACATTTCTGCCCTTAGGGCCTAATGTAATCTTTACGGTATCGCTCAATTTATCAATACCGTTTTGAAGAGCTTTTCTTGCCTCTTCGCCATAAACAATCTGCTTTGCCATAATAAATTACCTCCGATTATTCAACTACTGCTAAAATCTCTGACTGACGGACGATGGTATATTCCTCTTTATCCACCTTAACCTCAGTACCTGAATATTTGCCTGTGATTACCTTATCGCCGACTTTTACATACATTGTGACCTCGTGACCGTCCACAACTCCGCCGGGACCTACTGCAACAACCTCGGCAACCTGAGGTTTTTCCTGTGAGGAAGCGGCAAGAACGATACCGCTCTTTGTGGTTTCCTCCATTTCGCATGCCTTTAAGACAACTCTGTCTGCAAGGGGTTTAATAGTCATTTTATGTTACCTCCTAAAAGATTGAATATGTTTTTAGCACTCTCGCCTTTCGAGTGCTAAATATATTTTAGCCACTTTCTTCCAAAAAATCAAGTACTTTATTTAAAGTTAATAGTTTTTTAACAAATTTTACAAATACACAAAATACGGCGGAGATTTGCCAAGCTGATTTAAGGCAAATCCCCGCCTGAAATATTACACAAGTCCGAAGCTTACAAACAGGGCTTGGTTGATTTTATTCATATCCGTATCGGACAAATTGCCCATTCTTTCTTTAAGCCGCTGTTTATCGAGAGTTCGCACCTGTTCCAAAAGCACCACGGAATCTTTGCTGAGTCCGCAGTTTCTACCGTTTACGCTTATATGAGTGGGAAGCTTTGATTTATCCTGCTGGCTTGTTATAGCGGCGGCTATTACCGTTGGGCTGTACTTATTGCCTATGTCGTTCTGAACGATAAGTACAGGCCTTACGCCGCCCTGCTCGCTTCCCACAACGGGACTTAAATCTGCGTAGTATATGTCCCCTCTTTTAACATTCATGGTTTGTATCACTCTCCGTTTAAAACTCTTTACGCACTTATTTTTACCTTTTATTACCGTGATTAAACACATAAGGTAAAAAAATTGGGGAGCAATACATTTTATTCAATTTCGGCGCCTGATGTCCCGAACAAACTGTTTTATTGCGTTTTATAGGCAAAGTTTTCAAACACGGCGGCGTCCGCACCGTCAATTATAAGCTTTTCAAATTCTTTCGTATCGGGATTGACAAGCAAGGTACAAAAATGCCCATGCGACTCATATGAATAGGACAAGCTTTCACTGTCTTCTGTTTTTTCGGGAGTTGTGCCGTTTACATTTTCAATACAGCTTTCCAACGCACAGAAAATCATATTATAAGGCAGCTTGCCCTTTGAAATACTAAATGTCAGATTTTTCGTTTTCAGGGTGTATTCGCCGTCTGCACAGGCAACCTGAACGCCTTTTACGCTCTCAGGCTCGGTAAAGGTCAGAACGAGGCTGTCGAACGCCGTGTAGTCCGCCTCTGCCGACACCCTTATACCGTTAAGGGTTGTATAAACACAAGTATTAAAGCCGCTGATATTAAGCGGCTCTTTTTCCACATCCTTTGTCTTATTTATTCCGCACCCGCACAAAAGCAGGAGGCAAAATAATGCGCAAAGAAATTTTTTCAATATTATCTAACCTTATTCGTATTTTTTTAGAACAGAGGGAAGTTCTTTTAATATGAGCGACGGAGTATTGCCCATCATAGAGTATTTTTCCGTTACCGTATCCCCTGCGGTGCCGTGAATATAAACTGCCGCAACCGCGCATTTAAACGGTTCTATGCCCTGTGCGGCAAAGGAAGCAATAATTCCTGCCAGAACATCGCCGCTTCCGCCTGTTGCCATACCCGGATTGCCTGTGGAATTAACATAAACATCGTCATACTCATTACTTCCCACAAGAGTTGATGAACCTTTAAGCGCAAGCACCGCTTTATGGCGTCTTGTGAAATACTGTAAAGCTTTGACCCTGTCTGCCTGAATTTCCTTTACGGTTTTTCCGCACAATCTTGACATCTCGCCCGGATGAGGAGTGAGGATAACGGCTGTCTGCGTACTGTCAATAATATCTATGCGGTCCGCAACACAATTTATTCCGTCGGCGTCAATTATTACGGGAACTTTTGAATTTTCCAGCGTAAATTTTACAATCGCCTTTGTATCTTCATCAACGCCCATGCCGCACCCGATAACCACGGCGGAGCATTCTGAAATCTCTTTTTCAAGTCTTTTTGCCGAATCTATTGAAATTCTGCCGTTATTATTACTCTTTAAAGGCACCAAAATCTGTTCGTATGTCTTCGGTGCGATTGCGTTATATGCAATATCGGGAAACGCTATTTTTACAATTCCCGCACCGCTGTTTACGGCCGCCTGAGCGGCAAAATACGGTGCGTTGGGCATTTCATAGCTTCCGCCGATAACAAGCACGGTACCGTATGTACCTTTATGGCTGTCCGCACTTCTCCGGGTAAAGAAGCTTTTAATGTCATTACTGCTCAGAGTGAAAAGAGCGGAATTCACCTTTTCAAAGCAACTGTCAGGAATCCCTATGGGGGCTACTGCAACTTTTCCGCACATTTCCTTTGACGGTTTTAGAACATGAACAGGTTTTAAAGCCATTACGGCTACCGTCATATCCGCACACACAGCCGATTCGTTGCAGGCTCCGCAGTCGGCATACATTCCGCTGGGAATATCAATGCTTATAACTGTTGCAGAGGAGGAATTTATCTTTTGAAAAAGGACGGCGCTGTGAGAATCAATTTCGCCCTTAAATCCTATGCCGAACACGCAATCTACTATAATCTGCGCCGAGTCAAAAGCTTTATCGGTGGCGTCGCTTTCATCAAAATACATAATATTTACACCCATCGCCCTGATACGGGACAGCATTTCCGAGGACTCGCTGTCCGACGGCAAGCCCATTGCCATCATCACCACGATATTATAACCGTCCTCACAGAGTTTTCGGGCTATCACAAAACCGTCGCCGCCGTTTTTGCCCTTTCCGCAAACAATCAGTACTTTTCGTTTATTTGTATTTTCAAAAGTCTTTCTGATTATTCTTGCGCAGTATGAGCCTGCATTTTCCATCATTTGCAAGTATGAAATGCCGCTGTCGTGGGCAAGGTGCTCAACCTCTTTTATGTTTTCCGATGTTAGTATTCTCATAAATCAGCCCTCCGCAGATATTTTATCACAAATTGCCCAAAAGAGCAAACGCATATAAAAAAACAGTGCAGTTTAAAACTGCACTGCGAAAATATTACAACACATAAATTGTAACATTTCTTGAGCCCCATTGATAGCACTGATTTGTACTGCTCATATAAAGGTCAACAACAAATGTTCCTTTCTTTGCAAATCCGCCTGTATCGGCTGCGATTGCATAACCGTAAACCACGCCGTCGTCAGACACAATCCACATCTCCGTTCCGTAAGGAATCTGCTTGGGATTAACTGCGATATATCCGGGTTTTACGGGCTTGCCTGTTGCTGTTGTTCCGCCCGGTACGCAATAAGCGGCGGCTTTGCCCTTAATTGTGTACTTATAACTTGTGGGAACATTATTTGCCCCAACGGAATACTTTGAAGGCAAAGCAATTTCCGAAATGGGTTTTCCGTTCTTTTCAATGATTCTGTTGCCGAGACCTGTTACTGTGGGCTTTACGTATGTTCCCACCGCTTTGACCTCGTTCACGGGCTGTTTTGTAACTGTTTCGCTTTCAACGGAGGAGGATTCAATCTGCCCGTTTACAACCTTATCCTTATAAACAACGGTTTTTGTACCGTTTACGCCTTTGGTTGTTACCTTTACAGCGCCCTTAACCATTGAAGAGGTATAGTTTGTTTTTGTTGTGTAAGGTACCTCCTCCTGTGCCTCACGCGTTACATATTCCACACGGAGAACATTTACTGTTAAGCCGTCGGAAAGTGTTGTTTCAGCCGAGGGAGAAACCTCGTCGTCACCGTCAAGTACAATTCCCTGTTCGTCAAGCAGTTCGCCCACATTTGCGGCAACCGAAGTCACCGTTCTTGTTTCACCGTCAACATTGATTGTGAGGTTATAGGAATTGAGAATCCTTACCTCCATATTGTCAGTCACAACAGCGTCAACACTGACACTTGAAACAAGCTTTTCGCCGAGGGTTACTCCCTGCTGGGCAATCAGTTCTTTTACCGTTCCGGCAAAGACAATATTTGTGCAATTACCGTCCGCATCAATGAAGCTTACATTGCTTGCACGGCAGATTGTTATTTTACTGTCTGCACCCGCCTGAAATTCATCAAGTATAAGCTTATCCTGCTCGGACAATTCGATATTTGCTTCTTTAACAACAGTATAAGGCTCTTTTTCGTTAGTCTCTACTCTTGTTATTTGTGAGCCGTCGTAAATATCTACCTGATAAGGCTCACCTGCTGCTGCAAAAGCAGTTATGGCACAAAGAACGGCAATTGCCGACACAAGTGCTACTGCACGCATAAACGGTTTGCGTGACGCTTTTACGCAGCCTTTTATTTTTGTTATCATCATTCTGCTCCTTTAATAAGCTGTGCCAAACCCTTTGCTTTTTGCTCGGAGTGCATTTGTTTTCTTCTACTTAGAAAAGTAAAATCAACTCCTGCTTAAAGCACAACCGTTATTCTCGCTTTGTGACTTTGCCATTATATTCACACACAATAAAAATGTCAAATTTTTTTTAAATTATTTTTTGTATAAATTGTATAAAACTCAAAGTCGATTTTTGACTAAATATCCCAATCGCTTTGTTTTTTACACTATATATTGTGGCCGAATAGCGTTATTTTGTAATTTTTTTTGTGAGATTATTAAAAAAGTAACAAAATATTACAAAATGGTTACAAAATATCAGGCTGTCCCACCTCCTTTTTACATATATTCTACGGAAAAAATGTATAAATTATTCCTGTTTTTTCCTTGTAAAGACAGTACAAAATAAACAAGCAGGGCAAATGCCTACAAGGCAAAATTGCTCTGCTTTATACACTATTTAAAAACAGTTTGCACCAAGACCATATACAATACGGTGCCCACGCCTATACTTAACAAATTGTTTCTTTTCCACACATGCAAAATAACAACAATGGCTGAGGCGATAAGTTCAGGCAAGCCGAAAGGGAAGCTTAGCGGCGTTACGCCCTTTAAACAATAAACCACAAGCATACCTATTACCGCAGGGGGTAAAACCTTGCCGAGATACTCAACGGATTTGGGAATTTTTCTGCCCTTCGGGAAAAGCACAAAGGGGAAAAGTCTTGTGGCAAAGGTGGTAATCGCCACCAATACTATTATAATAACGGACCGTGAGAAGCTTATAGGCATTACTGCTCCCCCTTTCCGAATTTGCTTTCAGGGACTTTTCTGTATGCCAACAGCGCAAGCAAAATGATAATCATTGAGGGGAGAATAAAGTTTTCTCTGCCGAAAATCAATATCCCGATTACGCTGATAACGACTCCGCACACGGCGGGAAAACGGTTTTTGCCGTCGAACCACTGCTCTACGAATATTACAATGAACAAGGCGGTCATGGCAAAATCAATGCCTTTTGAGTTAAAGGGAATTAAAGTACCTGCCAAAGAGCCTATAACCGAGCCTAAAACCCAATAGGAATGGTCAAGAAGGGCTATTGAAAACAGAAATTTTCCCTCGTCAACGCCCTCGGGAGTTTTTGTGAGAAAATACAGGGAATATGTTTCATCGGTGAGAGAAAAAATGAGATACGGCTTCTTTTTACCGGCGGTTTTAAATCGGTCAAGGAGAGAAAGGCCGTAAAAAATATGGCGGATATTTACCATAAAGGTCATAAACACCACCTGAAAAAGGCTCACTCCGGGCGCAAAAAAATTGACTGCCAAATACTGCCCCGACCCGGCATAAACCAATATACTCATTATTCCTGCCCAAATAAAGTTATAGCCCTTATCCGCAAACATTACTCCGAATGCAATGCCGATAAACAGATAACCCGTAAGCACGGGCAGGGTATATGGAAAAGCCGCTTTAAAAGCGGCTTTGTATGTATTTTGCTTTTTCAAAAAATCACCTACATCACAGCTTGCAAATTCGTATTATACTGCAACGCAAGGCGAAATGCAAGAAAGAAAACAAAACTAAATTTTCTATATATAATATGTATAGAAAAAAGGCGGAGAAAATGCCTTGTCATCGCTCGGCACATCTCCGCCTTTATTATTATACTTTTATGTATTTGTGTTCTGTTGTAACGCCGTTGTCGGTAACTGTCAGCACCGTTCCGCCGTTCATATCATTGTTTGCATAACAGCGGTCGCCTGTTTTCATGCCGTATGTAAGGCGCACGCCCTCATACAAAACAGAGTAATTGTTTACATGGTCATGACCGACTACAACATTTTTAGTACTGCCCAGCTCCTTAATTGCGGCAAACATGCCCGAATTAACGCTTGGGCAGCAAACCGCCTCACGCTTTTCGCCGAAGCCCATTTCGCTGTCGTATCCGCTGTCCTTCCATTGGATATATGCCAAATAAAATTCAGGCAATGCAATATGGAAAAATGCTATGGATTCGGGAGTTTCGCCTCCGTTTACCTCTGCCGCGCCTTTAATTGCCCATTTATACCAAGCAATCTGATTCTCGCTTATAAATTCATAGTTTTTTCCGAAAACATCAATTTTAACCGAACCGTCATCATTGAGTATATATTCCTGTGTATCCGGGTCAATGGCTTTTGAATACATTTTTTGCTCTTCGGTGATTGCGCTGTAATCTCTTGAAGCGCCCGAATCCATCATTATAAGGGACTGTACTATTTTATCGCTCTCCATAATGTTGATAATGTAATTGCCTACACCGCCGACATTATTGGGACCTTTTTTGAAAAGACAATGCTCCGCTTCCAAGAAACGGTCGGCAAGCCATGCTTTATCGGCGTTGCCCTCACCGTCGTGATTGCCGAACACAGGCGCCCAAGGAATACCGAAAGAATCAATAAACTTTACCAATTCCTTTTGCGATTGCTTTTGGAACACCGTCCAAACCTGGTCGCCCGTCAATGTAATCAAATCGGGCTTTTCCTGCTCGATTAAGGCAGTAACGGTTTTTCTTGCATATCCTCTTTGAGCGAAGTCAAGGATATCGCTGTACTGAATATCGGTTAAATTCAGAATTTTGAAATCCTTACCCGGTTCTTTTTGCAGGACAACGGTATCTTCTAACCGATACATGTCGCTTGACAACCAAATTTCATTATTCTTTTCTCCCTTTACGGGGAACCAAAGAATTCCCAAAACAATCCCCACCGTTAATAAAATTGCCAAGACAGCAGACCGAATTATCAAAACTGTCTTTTTTCTCTTACTCATTTTCCCTTTCCCTTTCCCATACAGTTAAATCTGCGCCAAAGCCTGCTCTATATCGGCAATAATGTCGTTGACATTTTCAATGCCCACAGAAAAGCGGATTAAATCGGGAGTAACGCCGCACTCCACAAGTTCTTTATCTGAAAGCTGACGGTGAGTAGAGCTTGCAGGGTGTAATACACAAGTCCGAGCGTCTGCAACATGAGTTACGATGGCCGCGAGCTTTAAGGAGTTCATAAACTTTTCCGCCGCCGCTCTTCCGCCCTTAACGCCGAAGGAAATAACGCCGCAAGTACCTTCCGGCATATACTTCTGTGCCAAGTCGTAATACTTATTGTCGGGCAGTCCGGGGTAATTTACCCATGAAATCTTATCGTTATTATTAAGATATTCCGCAACTGTCTGTGCGTTCCGGCAATGTCTTTCAACACGGAGCGCAAGAGATTCAAGACCTAAATTCAGATAGAAAGAATTTTGAGGAGAGGGAGTTGAACCGTAATCACGCAAAAGTTGCGCAACAATTTTCGTAATATACCCTGCTTTACCGAAATCTTTTGTGTAAACAGCGCCGTGATAGCTTTCGTCGGGAGTGGTAAGTCCCGGGAATTTATCGTTTTGTTCCCAATCGAAATTACCGCTGTCAATTACCGCACCGCCGATTATGCTTGCGTGCCCCTCCATATATTTGGTAGTGGAGTGTGTAACGATGTCTGCGCCGAATTCAAAGGGACGGCAGTTAATAGGCGTTGGAAATGTGTTGTCAACTATCAGCGGTACGCCGTGAGAATGAGCAATTCTTGCAAATTTTTCAATATCCAGAATATCCAGAGATGGATTGGCGATAGTTTCACCGAAAACAGCCTTTGTATTAGGCTTAAATGCGGCGCTGATTTCCTCCTCGCTTGCGTTGGGGTCAACAAAGGTTACATCAATTCCCAGCTTGCGCATTGTAACATTAAACAGGTTAAATGTACCGCCGTAAATCGTAGCGGAGCTTACAAAATGGTCGCCCGCCCCGAGAATATTGATAAGCGAAAAGAAGTTTGCCGACTGCCCTGACGATGTGAGCACTCCCGCAACGCCGCCTTCAAGCATTGTGATTTTCTGCGCAACCATATCGTTTGTGGGGTTTGCAAGGCGGGTGTACATATATCCCGGTTCAAGGTCAAAAAGCTTTGCCATTGCCTCGCTCGTATCATACTTATATGTTGTGCTCTGATAAATAGGCAAAACTCTCGGCTCGCCGTTTTTGGGGCGATAAGCGCCCTGTACGCACTTTGTTTCAATTCTGTAATCGCTCATTATTTATACCTCTAAAAATTTATTCATAAGTTTAACTCCGCTTTCAATAAACAGCCCCGTAGCCTTTGCCGTTTCTTCGTTGACGGTGTCAACGCCGTTTTGAGGCTTGGATTTCTGATAAATCATAAAGGGAACAGGGTCGGGAGCGTGGGTTGCCGTTACAATAGGTGTGGGGTGGTCGGGAAGAATCATTATTTTGTAATCCTCAAAGTCCCGAACGCCGTCCAGCACTATGGGAAGCACGCGGCTGTCTATCATCTCGATAGCCTTCACCTTGTTTTCAGGCTCACGCCTATGTCCGCACTCATCGGGAGCTTCAATATGTATATAAGCAAAGTCACAGCCGTTTTTCAATGCGTCAACCGCCGCTTTTGCCTTGCCCTCAAAGTTTGTATCAATATATCCTGTTGCGCCCTCAACCTCGGGAGTTTCCATTTTGGCACACTTGCCGATGCCCTTTAACAGGTCAACAGCGGAAATTACTGCGCCCTTAATGCCGTAAAGCTCCTCGAAAGGAGAAAGAGCAGGCTTTTTGCCCTCGCCCCAAAGCCAAATTGAATTTGCGGGCCGTCTGCCGTTTTTAATTCTCTCTATATTGACAGGGTGGTCTTTCAAAAACTCGTAGCTTTCTTTCATCATTTCCACAAGTTCCTTGGCATTTTCCGATTTTGAAAGATATTCGCCCACAACACGCCCCGAAATATCATGGGGAGGCGTCATACTGCCCAAATCCGTTGTTCCGTTGCTCCACACAAGGCAATGGCGGTAGCTGACGCCGCTGTAAAACTTATACATATCGTTGCCGAAATGTTCCTGAACAGACGCTATGATTTTTTCGGCTTCTTCTGTTGAAATATCGTCGGCACAGTAGTCCACCATTGTTTTGTCGGAGTAATTTTCCTCGTCGGAAAGAGTGACGAGGTTGCAGCGCAAGGTTACATCGGTATCCTTTAAATCAACTCCGATGCTCGCCGCCTCCAACGGACTTCTGCCCGTATAGTAAATCGACGGGTCGAAACCCATTACGCTCATATTGGCAACATCGCTGCCGGGCTTCATACCGTCGGGAACGGTTTTAACAAGCCCCACAGTTCCTTTTTTACCCAGAGCGTCAAAATTCGGCTTATTCGCCATCATCATTGGCGTTTTACCGCCGAATTCGGGTACGGGATAATCAGCCATACCGTCATACAAAACTACAACATATTTCATTTATAAAGCCTCCGATAGTTTAATTCTCGTCTTCATTGAACGCATCTGTCGGTGCGTTTTCGCTCTCCTGCTGATTTTCAGTGCCGTTACCGTAAGCGGTCGGTGCAGGCGGAACATCCGTATTTGGTGCCGCAAACGGATTTTGCGGTGCATAATTCTGCGGATTTTGAGCATAAGGATTTTGCGGTGCATAAGGATTTGCATTATATTGGTATCCGCCGTTCTGCGGTTCCTGCGGATTCTGATTATAGAACTCTCCGTTATCTGCATAAGGCGGAACGGGGAAAATGCCGAACTCCTCAGGTCTTGCTCTGCCTGACGCAATAGCATTGTTCTTTAAATTCTCATAGTACATTGCTCCCGTGCATGCCATGTAGGGCACAACATATATAGCGGCAATTCCGAAAGTTATACCTACAAGTAAAAGCCACGGAATAAATGACAAATGCATTATGAACAAGTCGCCTTTATAACCGTCGGTCATACGGCGGCTCAATTCCCGTGCCTGTTTTGCTGAAAGGTTGGGGTTATCGTGAATAATATTGTGCACGAAAATATACTGATAGCCTTTTATAATACCCGGCACGATTAAAAGCAAAGTCCACAGTCCGATAATGATTTGTGTTATCAGGCCTACCGAAAAATATTTGCCGTAACGGTCAACGCCCTCACGGTATATGCTTTTCCACTCCGGATTAAAACCGCGGAGCCAATTAAGATAATATCCCGCTATTGCCACGGTAAAAGGAATGAGCAGCCACGAAAGAATACTGCTTCCGAAAGAAACAGTTGTCGTTTCCTGAACAGCACCGTTTAATGTAACTTTTTTCAGAACGGTTATACCGCCCGAAATTGCTCCGTTAAGCAAATACAGCGGCAAGCATGCCAAAAGCATAGAAAGCCAGCGGCGGTCCGTACCGATAAAAGCCCTTGCCTCTGATTTAATGCCTTTTCTGTTTAATAAATCCATAAGAACTCCCCTTTTTAATATATATTTCTGTTTAACAGAATTCTACCATAATATGTCGGCTGTGTCAAAGGAATTACTCGTGCCAGCCGCTTAATTTTCCACGCTCCATTGCGCCCACGATTTTCTGCCGAAGCCCGGGATATTTCTTTTCCAAATCCGCCAGCAGTTTTTTCGTATCTTCACGGTTTGTTTTTTCGTCAACGGGGCAACGGCTTTTTACAATGGGTACATTTTCTTTTCTTACAACACGCTCAATGTCCGTTTCGTATGCAAAAATCATAGGTCTTATCATATATAAATCCTTGCGCGAAAGATATGAAACGGGAGAAAAGCTTTCCGCCCTGCCCCCTGAAAACAAATTCATAATGAAAGTTTCGGCGGTGTCGTCAAGATGATGACCCAGCGAGATTTTATTGCAACCCAGCTCCTTTGCCGTATCGTGAAGAATCCCCCGCCTCATTCTTGCGCACAGACTGCACGGATTCGACTCCTTGCGTTCCTCAAAAATTACATTGTAAAGCCCGGTGCGCTTTATCATATACTCCACGCCGTTTTCACGGCAGATTTCCTCAATTTGCGAAAAGTCCCCGTTTTCTCCGTAAAACTGAGGGTCAACGGTTACGGCGCAAAGCTCAAATTTCTTGGGATAAAACCGTTTCAAATTGATAAGGCAGAGAAGCATCAGAACGCTGTCCTTACCACCTGAAACACAAACGGCAATGCGGTCGCCCTCATCTATCATATTGTATTTATCAACTGCCGCACGGACAAGACTTAAAAGCTTTTGCACCGATAATCTTCCTTTTATTTCTTATTACCAATATCTGTCTCTTATACACATCTGACGCTGCCGACGAAGGCTTAGGTGT
>CAMGDG010000003.1 GCA_946041635.1 uncultured Clostridia bacterium | reverse complement strand
ATCCTTGCCAATCCCCAAAAAGTGGCGAACGGCGTGAAAAACGCCTTGTATCCGTTTTACTGTATGGGCAGGGGTGCCGACGGTGATTTACTGTCCATGCTGATTTTCACGGGAATTATGGCGGCGCTGTTTGTGCTCGTATATCTTGTGCTTGCCCGTAGCTTTCTGCATTTGGCAACAGCTAACCGTGGCACGGCGAAGAAAAAATATAAAGAGAAAACGGCAAAACGGGGCACAGCAGACAGCGCGTTACTGCAAAAAGAACTGCGGCGTTTTCTCGGCAGTCCCGTTTATATGCTCAACTGCGGGCTGGGGATTGTGTTTATGCTGATTGCCACGGCGGCATTATTGATAAAGGGTGCGGCGTTTCGTGAAATGATTTACGGCATGTTTGAAGGCTATCTGCACCTGATTCCCTTGCTATGTGCGGCGGCGGTTTGTACGATAACCTCTATGTGCGATATGACCGCACCTTCCGTTTCCTTGGAGGGTAAAAACCTTTGGCTTGTGCAGGTTCTGCCCCTAAACGCTTTCCAACCTTTAAAAGCCAAACTGAAACTGCATTTGTTCCTGACGCTTCCTCCCGCAGTTTTGCTGACGCTCTCTGTGGAATGGGTGTTCAGATTGCATTGGGGCGAATGTATTTTACTCCTTGTAACGGTTGCGGCGTTTGTATTGTTTATGGCGCTTGCAGGGTTGTTTTTCAACCTTAAAATGCCAAATCTTACCTGGACCAACGAAATTGTACCCATTAAACAAAGTATGAGCGTTACACTTGCTTTGTTCGGCGGCTGGGTGATAGTACTTGCCTTCTGCGTACTGTATTACGCCCTGCGGAATCTTTTAACGCCTATGGTGTTCCTTGCGGCTTCAGCGGTGTTGCTCATTGTACTTTCCGCCGTGCTTTACCGCTATATCAAAACAAAAGGCGCAAAAATATTTGAAACATTATAAGGAGAACGGGTATGCAAAAATTAAACAGAATTTTATGGGGCGTTGTTTTGGTGGCTGTCGGTGTAGTCTTCGCGCTGAACGCTCTCCATATTGTGGATATTAACATCTTTTTTGACGGTTGGTGGACGCTGTTCATCATCATTCCCTGCTCGGTAGGGCTTATTACCGAGCGTGAAAAAACAGGCAATCTTATCGGACTGCTTGTTGGCGTATTTCTGCTGTTATGCTGTCAAGATGTACTCGATTTTTCGATGCTTTGGAAATTGGCAATTCCTGCCGTTATCATTATCATCGGATTAAAGTGTATCTTCGGCGGCGTGTTCAGCGGAAAATCCGATAAAATTATGGCGGAAATGAAAGCGGACGGCACGGGCGTTGCCAACGGTTTTGCCGCATTTTCGGGGCAAAACTTAAACTTTGACAACGAGGTATTCAACGGTGCGGAGTTAAATGCGGTGTTCGGCGGCATAAAATGTGATTTGCGCGGTGCAATTATTGAAAAAGACTGTGTGATTAACGCAAGCGCAGTCTTCGGCGGCGTGGATATTTTCTTGCCCGCCTATGTCAATGTAAAAGTGCGTTCCAATTCGATTTTCGGCGGCGTGTCCGACAAAAAACACCGCAACAGCCCGCAAAATACCGTAACGGTATATGTGAACGGCAGCGGTATGTTCGGAGGAGTGGAAATTCAATGACAAGCTGGCAAAAAACAATAAAATATCTGGCAATGGCGTTTGCGCTGTTTTTGATTGTGAGCATTTTAAGCGGTATTTTCGGTGCTTTGGGCTTGGTCTCCAATGTGTTTGACGACGAAAACGCTGTGGGTGAAATGCAAACCTATACCGTTTCGGGTGATATACAGGAATTGAAATTGGACATCAACGCAACACAGCTTGTTATCACCGAGGGCGATGTATTCAGTGTGCAAAGCAACAATAAGTATTTAAAAGTGAGTGAACAGGGAAATCTCCTGGAAATCACGGAAACTGAACGGCATTATACGAATACAAGCAATAAAATACGGTTGGAAATTTGCGTCCCCACAGGCACAACCTTTAAAAAGGTCGATATTGTCACAGGCGCAGGGCAGGTAAATGTTGACCGCCTTGCGGCTGAGAACCTTTATTTGGAATTGGGCGCAGGGCAGGTGCAAATCGAAACCCTCGAAGCCACCCGTTCTTCCAAAATCAACGGCGGCGCAGGGCAGGTTATCGTTAACGACGGCACGCTTCATAATCTGGATTTGGATATGGGCGTGGGAGAATTGCGCATTAAGAGTGCCTTAACGGGCGACTGTGACTTGGATATGGGCGTCGGTGCAACATATCTCAATCTTGTTGGAAGTATAGACGATTACCGCATAGAGCTTGATAAAGGCGTCGGTGCGGCAACCTTGGAGGGCGAGAGCTTATCCGACGGCGCAGTACGGGGAAGCGGTGAAAATACAATCGACATCGACGGCGGTGTCGGCGAAATCCGCATCTCTTTTTCGGAAAATACCGCGGCGTAAATAAATTTTTATTTATGTTTGTATTTATGCGGTAGGGCGGGGGCTTGCCCCCGCTTTTGCATATGTGCCTATGAAATTCGTAAATGATTGTATCAGGTAAGCCTTGAATAATTTTGTTGACATAACCTGAACGCAAATATATAATAATTACAGAAAATACGGTGAAAGAGTTGATATAAATGGCAGAAAAAAAGCAAAAACTCACAAAGCGCCAAACCATAGTTCAGGTGGCAAAATTCGTTGCGTTTTCAATGGGCGCAGGCATAATACAGATTGTGTCATATACGCTTATTCACGAAATATCGGGTTGGGCGCATTGGAAATGCTATCTGCCGTCGCTTATCCTTTCCGTGCTGTATAACTTTACGGTAAACCGCCGATATACCTTTAAATCCGCAACAAATGTGCCCATTGCAATGCTTAAAGTGGCATTTTACTATTGCATTTTTACGCCTGTTTCAACATACTTGGGAAATTTGGCGGAAACCGCAGGAATAAACAACTATATTATTGAGGCGGTCACAATGGTGTGCAATCTTGTAACGGAATTTCTCGTTTGCCGTTTCTGGGTTTACCGCAATTCAATAAACACGAATAAGCTTGCAGAAAAGGAAAAAACCGAGTCAAAAACAAATGTAGAATAATGCGATATATCTTGCAAAACACACTTTTTCAGTTTTCACTGTCACTTGTTACTTCCAAAGCCCCAAAGGCGTTTGCAGTGAAGAGTGAAAAGTGAATAGGTAAAAAGTAAGCCCCAAAGACGATAGTCTTTGGGGCTTTGGTACGGTTGTTCATAACGGACTTGAAGCGCGAGAGAAAAAACTGCAAAAAAGAAGAACCTCAACTACGCGAATTGCGTGTCGAGGCTCTCGACTGGTGCCGGTGACCGGACTTGAACCGGTACGGTGTTGCCACCGAGGGATTTTAAGTCCCTTGCGTCTGCCGATTTCGCCACACCAGCATGCTGTTCTGACAGCCTAATAATTATATCTCAATAAACTCAAAATGTCAATATAATTTATCTAAATCAAGTGTTTCTGCGCCGCAAAAATCTGCGCCGTCTGTTTCGTGGCTTACGATTATAATAGGTCTTGCGTTGCTTTCTTTTTTCAAAATTTCACCGATTTTAATTTTAAGCGCTTCGTCGAGTCCTTTAAAAGGCTCGTCAAGAATAATCAGCTCGCTGTCATAGCACAAAGCCCGTGCAAGAGCCACTCTGCGCCTCATTCCGCCGCTGAGGCTTAAAGGAGAGGCGTCTTTTTCCTGTTCAAGCTCCATAAGCGAAAGATATTTCAACGCTTTTTCTTCATTGCATACTGCTGTCAGGTTTTTGAGTACAGATACAAAGGGAATCAGCCTGTCCTCCTGAAACATAAAGGAAATTCTTTCGGCAGGTACAGAAATTTTACCGCTGTTGGGCTTTTCAAGTCCCGCAAGCATTTTAATAAGCGTGGTTTTTCCCAATCCCGATTTGCCTTTAACCATCAGAATTCCGTCAAAATCAACCGATGCGGAAAAATTGTCAAATATCACTTTCTTCCCGTATTTCTTGCAAAGATTATTTATTTGTATTTTCAATAAAATAACCTCCCTTTTTCATAATACGGCTGAACATAAACCGTAATACCCATACGAGAGCCTTTTCAAGAACGAGGCTTAGTATTATTACTGCGGCTGTCCATGCAAAAAGGTCAACCGTTTCAATATAGATTTGTGCGTTTCTCAGATTTATGCCAATGGAATTTTTGGGGGTGCAAAGCACTTCGGCGGCAATTCCCGCTTTCCAGCCAAGCCCTACCGCAGTTTCGCAGGCTGTCATAAAAGAGGGCACGGCAGATGGCAGATAAATAAGTTTTAGTTTTTTGAAAAAACCGAATTTGTATGCTTTTGCCATTTCAATAAGGCTTTTGTCAGTCCCCGATATACCGCCGGAAACATTTGCCCAAACAATAGGCATAACCATTAAAAATGTGATAAAAACAGGCACTCTTGTCTTTTCAAGCCAAATCAGCGCAAGAATGATAAAAGACACAACGGGAGTGGTCTTTACTGCGGTAAAAAACGGCTTGAACAGCGTGTTCAGCGTTTTTGAAAAAGCCGTAATTATGCCAAGCACCGTTCCGAACAGAACTCCTGCCATATATCCTAACGCAATACCCTTGAAGGAATTGAAAACCGATTGAATAAAGCTTTTTTCGGGCAGCATTTCGGCAAGCCTTTTAAAAACTGCGGCAGGGGAGGGCAGAATTACATCAATACCGATTTTTTTATAAACTAACTGCCAAAGCCCCAGCCAGAAAATTCCGGCCAGGGCAATTTTGATAATAAAAATCAGAGTTTTCTTTAACTTATGCTCCATAATAGAAATCATCGGCAGGCATTTTTCCGCCTATGGACTGGGGATTTGCGTCATAGAAAAGCTGAAGATTTGCCGCTACGGCAGTTTTCATGTCCGCACCGTCAATATATGCAATGTTGCAGTTGGGAATAGCTTTTTTAGCCATTGCGGCTTTCGGGATAATTCCGTAAGTTTCGCAAAGTGTTGCTGTATCTTCAAGGTTAGACGCTGTGTAGTCAATTGACGCCTTGTATTCTGTAAGGAACATCTTAACAGCATCGGGATTATTGGTTACAAAATCCTTTTTGGCAACAATAACGCCCTGAATAAGCGTTTTGCCGCTTGCTTTTTCAAATTCCTCGGTAAGGTTAAGGGCAATTCTCAAATCGGCATTTTTTGTCATTGCGGCTGTAACCTTGGGCTCGGGAAGCATAGCGATTGTTGCTTTCCCTGCCGCCGCAAGAGATGCCAATTCATCGTGCGACTCAACATATTCAACCGTAACTTTGTCGGCAAGACCGTTCTTTTCAAGCAAATAGTTTAAAATGTATTCGGGAGTGGAACCCTGACCTGTTGCATAAAGCTTTTTGCCTGCAAGGTCGGCAAAGGAGTTAATTGTGTTGCCGTTTTCAAGAACATACAAAACGCCCTTTGTGTTTACAGCAAGCACTTGGAGATTGCCCTCCAGCTTATTGTAAAGAGTTGCGGCAAGATTTACGGGGCAGGCGGCGATGTCGTATGAGCTGTTAAGCATACCGGCAACGATTTCTTTGGGGTCGCTTACAACTGTAAACTGATAATCGTTTTTAGCAGTTCCTGCGTCTTTATCACTCATAAGCTTAACCATACCTACTCCTGTGGGACCTGCAAGGCCGGCAACTTTCATAGTAATCGGCTGATAGGCTGTGGTGGGTTCGGTTGTTGTTTCAGGTTCGTTTTTTGCGCCGCAAGCCGCAAAGGCAAGCATAATTGCAAAAACAAGAAGAATTGAAACAGTTTTTTTCATTTTTATCATTTCCTTTCAACAGACTTTGTCTGCAAATATATTTTTTTCCCGTCACGGTTGATTTTTCCGCTTTTTTCAAGGCTGTCCATAACCCTGTAAAGACTTGCACGGCTTATACGCAGTACATCGGATAGTTCAGTCATTGAAACGGTTATTTCACATTTTTCATCGCTGCCGCAGCAGCTTTTTTCAAGATAAAGAAGAAGCTTTTCCTCCGCCGAGGATTTTGTGTAGCCCTCAATTTTACCGTTGAGAAAACCGATACGGTCCGAAAGATATGCAATATAGTTGATTGCCGTTTTGCCGTCAGCGGCTATAATCATATCAACGCCCGACTTTTCGATTATTACAGCCTTTATGGGCGATAGGGCGGTGATTGTATTTTCAAATCGGTAATTCTGATTGTAAAGAAAAGCTCCTCCGAAAATATCTCCTTCACCAAGGTGGGAAATAACAGCCTCGCCCTTATTAACTCTTGCTTCACCCTTTATTATCAGATAAAGCGCAGGCGTACTGCTTTCGGCAAATACGGTTTCTCCCTTTGAAAAAGAAGCCGCACTTGAATATTCGTTAAGCATTTTGATAAGAAGCGTTTCGTCGGCATCCTTAAAAATTGACGAAGCTTTAAGTCCCGATAAAGCCTTTTCCAATACGGATTTTGTCATATTACCGCCTTTTTTGTCTTATATAATACAAATTTTACATATATAATATCACCCAACGGTGTATATGTCAACATAAAAATAAATTTTAAACATAAGAATTTTGAATGTAAATATTCCTTTTTCGGTTGTAAAAAACGGTATAATATGGTACACTTAATATATTAAAATGCGGAGGTACTATTATGAAGTATTTAATCAGCAGAGAGAATTTCAGGCAGTTTGATATATCTGAAATCAACAAGCTTTCACCGAGAGCTTATTTTATACCGTATCCCACCAAAAAGGAGTTGAGTGCCCAAACGGTTCTGACCGAGCGCTACAACAGCCCCTTAGTTACGCTTCTTAACGGCGAGTGGGATTTTAAATATTACGATAAGGATATGCTTATCCCCAATGAGTTTTACAGCGAGCGTATTCAGTTCGATAAGGTAACAGTACCCTCAACATGGCAGAGAACAGGCTACCGTGAGCCTTGCTATCTCAATACACGCTATGAATTTGACCCTACGCTTTATCCTGAAATGCCTCAGGATGTCCCCATGGGGATTTACAGAAAATTCGTAAATGTTGAGAATGTTGACAAGGTGCATATAATCACATTCTTGGGTGTTATATCCTCTCTTGACCTTTATGTAAACGGCGAGTTTGTAGGTTACAGCGAGGGTGCTCACAATTCTGCCGAGTTTAATATTTCAAAGTACCTTGTAAAGGGCGAAAACGAGATTATTGCGGCAGTCAGCAAGTGGTCAACGGGCACATATCTGGAATGTCAGGATATGTTCCGTGAAAACGGCATTTTCCGTGATGTTTATATGACCGAGCTTGACAATACATATCTTTACGATTTTCATATTGATACAGTAAAAAAAGACGGTAAATACACCTTAACCCTTAATGCGGATATTATAGGCGACACAAAGGGTTATACCCTTTCCTGCGAACTTACCGACGGCGGAAAAGTAATTTCAAAAGGGCAGGCCGACGCCCGCAGAAAAACGGAAATAGTGCTTCCCGATTTAAAGGTAAAGGAATGGAATGCGGAGGAGCCTTATACATACGACCTTATAATCACTCTGAAATCAGGCAATAAAACCGTAACAGCCGTTAAAAATGTTACGGGCTTCAAAACGGTTGAGATTAAGGGCAATGTATTTTATTTCAACGGTATGCCCATAAAATTCAAGGGTGTAAATCACCATGATACCGATATGAAAAACGGCTATGTACTTACGGGGGAACAGATTAAAAATGAGCTTGAACTTATGAAAAAGCTCAATATCAACGCTATCCGTACTTCACATTATCCTCCCGATCCCACCTTGCTCTCTCTTGCCGATGAAATGGGATTTTACATTGTTGACGAGGCGGATATTGAAACTCACGGCGCAAGCAACTGTTCCAAAACCGCAACCGAGCATCTTATCAGCAACGATTTGAAATGGGAAAACCGCTATGTGGACAGAGTAAGCAGAATGTTCTGCCGCGACCGTAACCACCCGTGTGTAACAATGTGGTCATTGGGCAACGAGGCAGGGGGCTATAAATGCCAGGATAAGTGCTATGAGTATCTTAAAAGCAACGGTGCCGCTGTTCCCGTGCATTATGAGGGAGTAATCCGTTCAAAGCGTTTTGCTTATGATGTTGTTTCCGAAATGTATCCCTCTCAGGAGCATGTTGAAAAGGTAGGCAACGGCAGTGACGTTCCCAAATATCTTGAAAAGCCCTATTTTATGTGCGAGTATGTTCACGCAATGGGCGTAGGCCCCGGCGGAGCAGAGGAATATTGGGAGAGTATTTATGCTCACGATAATTTAATGGGCGGCTGTGTATGGGAATGGGCAGACCATGCCGTGTATCATGAGGACGGCGATAAGAAGTATCCTTTCCGCTATACTTACGGCGGCGACCACGGCGAAGAAAAGCACGATAGCAACTTCTGTGTGGACGGTATGGTTTATCCCGACAAAACTCCCCATACGGGCGCATATGTGATGAAAGCGGTTTACCGCCCAGTAAGAAGCTCGTTTATCAGCGGAAAATGCTTCTCTTTTACAAATACTAACAGATTTAAAAACAGCACTTATCTTAATGTTATATGGACTCAGCTTGTAAACGGCGTTGAAAGAAAGAACGGTACGCTGACTCTCGACATTGAGCCTATGCAGACAAAAACCTATGAAATACCCTACGATGCATACGAGAGCGGCGAGGATTGCCATATCAATATAGCATATTTCGACGGCGAAACACGCTGTGCGGTGGAACAGCATACTATAAGCGACAAGGCAAGATTTATCCCCTCGGAAGTAGGCGTAGGAAATGTTACAACACACGATAAAAACGGTGTGCTTACAGTTGAATTCGACGGCGGAAAGGCTGTTTTCAATAAGAACAGCGGCGAAATGGTAAGTTATTTCAAAAACGACTGCGAATTCTTTAATCCCTGCCCTGCGGAGGGTAAAAAGGGCTTTATGCCAAATCTTACAAGAGCCTCCCTTGATAACGATTCTTACGGATTCAATAAGCCTTGGGATATAATCAAGCTTAAAGAGGCAAAGCCTGTTTTAAAGGAATTTAAGTTCGCAAATCATTCCGCATATGCAGTTGTAGCCGCTTCCTTTGTGATAAAGAAAGGCTTTAAAACATTTTTCCGTGTTAATGTTATTTATACAATCCATGGCGACGGACTTGTAAATATTGAAGCCAATCTTGATAAAGCCTTGTTCGGATGCCTTGAAATTCAGCGGTTCGGACTCAGCTCAGAGCTGCCGTCACAGTTTAAGAATATCGAATTCTATGGCAGAGGCTCCGATGAAAAAATGGAAAATCTCTGTGATTTGAATGCTCATACAACGGTAGGCATTTATAAAACAACGGTCAGCGATATGCACGAGCCTTATGTAATGCCGCAGGATAACGGAAATTGCGGCGGCGTAAAGTATGTTAAAATTTCCGATGGGTGCGGTAATACTTTTGCTGTTTACGGCGAGCCGAAATTCAGTTTTTCAGCTCACGATTATACGCAAGGCGCTCTTGATAAGGCAAAGCACCAAGAGGAGCTTGTTCACGATAATACAACCGTGCTCTGCATAGACGGCTTTATGAGAGGAACAGGAACGAATACCTGCGGACCGGATACACTACAAAAATACAGAGTTAAAACCGATAAGCCTCTGGCGTTCAGATTTTCATTTAAGGCGGAGTAAAATATGCTTGAATATAAGTGGTTCGGCGCAGGGGAAACCGATAAATCCTTTGTTGATTTGCGGGTGAGCGTTTTTGTCAATGAACAGGGCGTACCCCGTGAAAACGAGTTTGATGAGTATGACCTTGTTTGCCCTCATCTTGTAATTTTTCTTGACGGTGAGCCTGCGGCAACGGGCAGATACATACCCTACGGCGAAAAAACCGTAAAAATCGGCAGAATAGCCGTAAGAAAAGATTTGCGTGGCAAAGGCTTGGGCGAAAAACTCGTGGCAGAGCTTTTGCGCGGTGCAAAGGAAAGCGGCGCACAAAAGGTTGCGTTAGGCGCTCAAACTCACGCAGTCGGCTTTTATGAAAAATGCGGATTTGTTTTAACGGGCGAGCCTGAGTATATGGAAGAAAACATACCGCATTTGAATATGTATAAGGATTTAAACGATTGAATAATGAGGGGAAATAAAATGAAACAAAACGAGCTTTTTTATACCGTGCCTCCGTCAAAAATGCGGCTTAAAAGACCGCGCTTCCGCCGCCCGAATGTATGGGAGCAAACTGCACTTCCCGTGGGAAACGGCAGTTTGGGACTTACGGTTTCAGGCGAGGTAAAAAAAGACAGCCTTGTGCTTAACCACAAAACGCTTTGGATTGGCGGGCCGTCCGAAAAGCGTCCCGATTATTGCGGCGGAAATATAAACACACCCGATGATAGCGGCAAAATGCCCTATGATTATTATTATGATATCCGCAAGAAATTTGAAGCGGGTAATGATAAAAAAGCCTCCGAGCTTTGCGAAAAGCTTGTGGGTATTTATGACGGCTACGGCTCTTTTCAGTGCTGGGGCAACCTCAATTTGACGGTGGACGGCATTAAAAAGTATAAGAATTACAAACGCATCCTTAATATGGATGAAGCCGTTTGCACCGTGTCTTATGACGGCGTTTCACAAAACGGTACAGCTTTCAGCGATAAGCGTGAATACTTTGTGTCTTATCCCGATAAATGTGCAGTAGTTCATATTACCAGAACAGGCGGCGTGCTTGATTGCAGTTTTTCCCTTGCAACAGAGCACGGGGGTAAAATCGAGTATAATTCCGACGGTACAATTATCCACAGAGGAGCACTTGACGATAACGGCTTGAAATTCTGCCTTGTGGGCAAGGTGATTACAGACGGAACGCTTCTCGGCGGCAAAGAAATGTCAGTAAAAGAGGCAACAGAGTTAACTTTTGTCTTTTCAGCGGATACGGATTATCTTGACTCTTATCCCGCTTACAGAACAGGGGAGAGCGACGGCGAGCTTTACACCCGTGTTGCAAAACTGTGCGAAAAAGCAAGTGAAAAGTCATACGGCGAGCTGAAAAAAGCCCATATCGATGATTTTTCGAGCCTTTTTTCCCGTGTATCTCTCAATCTGGGCGGCAGGCTTGACCGTGAGGCGGATAAGCTTATAAAATCCTACGGAAAGCCGATTGGTTCCGATAAGCGTAGTGCGGAACAGCTTTTGTATCAGTACGGCAGATATTTCACAATATCCTCGTCAAGAGAAGACGATATTTTACCGTCAAATCTTCAAGGCATATGGTGCAACACAAATTCTCCCGCTTGGAGCAGCGATTTTCATTTGAATATAAACCTTCAAATGAACTATTGGCCTGTGTTTAACGGTAATCTCCACGAGTGCGCAAAGCCGCTGATAAGGTATATAAAGTCCCTTGTAATTCCCGGCAGGCTTACCGCAGAATACTATACCAATGTTAAAAGCGGCGAAGGGGAGAAAAACGGATTTTTGTTCCATACTCAGAATACGCCCTTTGGCTGGACCTGTCCCGGTTGGAGTTTTGATTGGGGTTGGTCGCCGGCGGCGGTGCCGTGGATTTTGCATAATGTTTATGAGTATTACGAATATACTCTCGATAAAGATGTTCTCGAAAACGATATTTATCCCATGCTAAAAGAAACCGCAGGGTATTTCAAAAAGCTGCTCGTTCCCCATAACGGCAGATTGCTAACCGTTCCCTGCTACTCTCCCGAGCACGGACCAAGAACAATGGGCAATACATATGAACAGGCGCTTATCTGGCAGCTTTATGACGATGCGATAAAAAGTGCGGCGGCATTGAATACGGACATAGATCTGCAAAAAGAATGGCAGGAAATGAAAGAGCAGTTAAAGCCATATGAAATAGGCGAGGACGGGCAGATTAAGGAATGGTATCACGAAAAGCATTTAGGCGAATTCGGTCAGCTTCATCATCGCCATATGTCACACCTTTTGGGTCTGTTCCCCTGCAATGTGATAAATTGGCACGATAATCCCGACCTTATTAAGGCGGCAATCGTCTCAATGAATCACAGAACCGATAAAAGCACAGGCTGGTCTATGGGTCAAAAGATTAACTCATGGGCAAGAGTGGGCGACGGCGACAGAGTTTTAAAGATTATAGGAGATTTGTTTAAAAACGGAATTTACTGTAATTTCTGGGACTATCATCCGCCGTTTCAGATTGACGGTAATTTCGGCTTTACCTCAGGCGTTAACGAAATGCTCATGCAAAGCCATTGCGGATTTATCGACCTTTTGCCTGCATTACCGTCCGAGTGGCAGGAGGGCAGTATCAAGGGGCTTGTGTCCCGGGGCAACTTTACCGTAGATATTGAATGGAAAAACGGAAAGCTTGTAAATGCCGTTATCACCTCAAATTCAGGCGGAAAATGTGCCGTTCATTACGGCAAATCCTCTTTCACGGTCAACGGCGAAATTGCTTCTCAAAACGGTTTTGCTCAGTTTGATACGGAAAAAGGCAAGCAGTACAGAATTACGGCTTCATAAAAACTAATATAGATTTAGTCGGGATTGCTTTTTGCAGTCCCGATTTTTTTGCGCCAAAAGCCTTGAATATCAACGGTTGCGGAAGCTTGCAACCTGAAATTTACATAGAAAATTACCCCTGACAAGCAAAGTTTGTGGAAGAAACGAGTAAAATTTATTATTATGAGCTTGCAAACAAAAAATATTTTCCACAAGGAGTAAACTCATGAAAACAGTAAATACAATAAAGTTCGGAATCCAAAGAAAAATCGTTGCCAATATGACAACGGAAAGCTGGGAAACAATTCCCCATGTAACATATAATTATGAGCCGGATGTTACAGACTTTATGAAAGAATATAAAAAACTGAATTTTAACCGCAAGGGCGCAGATAAAATCACAGTAAACACCCTTATGCTTAAAGTAATTGCCGAGGGGCTTAAAGCGGCTCCCATAATGAACTCTCATATTGAATATAACCGCAGGCTCGTGAGAGGCACAATAAAAACCTTTGAGGATATAAATATTTCAATGCCCATGCTTATGCCCACAGGCGAAATGATGACAGTAAATCTTCATAATTTTGAAAACAAAAACCTTGATGAAATGACAGATTATATCAGCGACATTTCAAAGCGACTCCTAAAAACAAATCTTAATGAAGCAATGTTTGAGGTGTCTTTGGATAATACGCTTACCGGTCTTAAAAATGGGAAAATACTGCAAACGGTATTTCGTCTCATCGGCTCAAAAACAGGTAAATATAAAGTTAAAACAATGAAAGGTAAAGCGAAAAAAGAATATGAAAGCATACCCAAAACAGAACGCCTGACAAAAAGTGATATAGAGCAGGGCACGGTTACCGTTTCAAATATCGGCTCGCTTTACAGAGGGCAAAGGGGTAATGTGGGACTTCTTGAAATTATCCCTCCTCAGGTTTGCGCTTTCGGCGTTGGAGCGGTACAGGATAAACCTGTGGTTGTAACAGATAAAAACGGTGAAAAAAGCATAGAAATCCGTCAGGTGCTTCCAATCTGTATCGCCTTTGACCACCGTGCTCTTGATTTCGGCGAGGCGGTGCCGTTTATCAAACGCCTTGACGATATATTCGCAAATCCACGCCAAATCCATTTCTGGAAGGGCACGGAGAAAAATGATAAATACCTTCGATTCACATCAACAGCAGTATAACTCAAAAAAGTCCCCTGCACATACAATATGTGCAGGGGATAATTCTTGTTATATGCGGGATTATTTTTTATTCTTTTTGTCAAGCTTTTTTTGGGCTTTTTCCGCCTTGATTTGAGCCGCCAATGCTTTTTCTTCTGCTCTCAAACGCTCTGCCTCTTCGGCGTCGTCTGCAAGCTTCTTTTCATGACGAAGTTTTGCTTCGTCATACATATTTGCAATCTCGTCAAAACGGCTGTAATTTTCCTGTTGCTTGATAAGTCTTTCAGCGTCAAGATAGGGCTTTGCGGCACGGTTAAAGTATGCGTGCTTATCCATCTCGACTTTTGAATTGTCACGAGCCGCCTTGCGTTTAATGTTGTATTCTTTGATTTCTGCTTTAAGAGAAGCCACTTTGCTTGCGTCCTTTGCTTTCTTTGCATCTTTAAGCTCGGTATAAAGAACTTTCAGCTTCTCGTCACATTCGTCTTCTTCGTTAAAATACTGTTCAACAACTGCAAAATCGGGCTGTACAAAATCTTTTTCGTCGGCAAAATACTTTTTGATGGCTTTGTATGCGCTCTTTTTATTTCTCGCAATTTCAATTGCAAACTTGCGAAGCTCTTTTTCGTCGGCAGTATTTTTAGGCATGGATTTTGCGGCGGCAAGCTCAGCCTTGATTTCAGCAATATCCATTTTCAAAAGTCCGTCGAGCCCTGCGTTGTAAACTGCGGAATATTCTGTTACCTGATGTTTAACAACATCTGTGGAGAACTTGTTAAGCTCATCACATACAAATTTTGCTATTTCAATTTCCTCGTTAAACTTTATGTCTTCGCGGTATTGCTTCTTTGCCGCCTTGCGAAGCGCCTTGTCGCTTATAGACTTGTAGGATTTTTTATCAATCGTTTTAGGTTCTGCAACAGCCATAGCCTTTGCATCACGGATAATGTCAATTGCTTCAACAAGCTCGCTGTCGTTAAGAACACCGTTTCCGTAGTCTTCAAAAAGTGCACGCACTTTAAGAACTCGAACAACTGATTTCTGCTTTCTTTCGTTAAAATCATACCAGAAATAGGGAATAACATTCATCAAAGCGCCTATCGCGGAAATGATAATAAGAATATGAAGCAGGTTTATGAGTATTTCAGGGTCATAGAGTGCAGAAAGAGCTGTATTGCGTGGATCCTGACCGGTAGCAATCTGCTCCTGGAGAATTTCTCCTACTGTTCTGCCGTCGCCCAACATTCTGTTGAGAATTTCAGGTCTGCCTGTAACTGCAAAAGCATTTGCCTTTGTAAGACCGCTCTTTTCATAAATAATGGGAAGAACCGAAGATGTTGCAAGAGCGATAACAGTACCTATCGTGGCAACTGCGGAGAACATACCGTCAATTCGTTCACCTGTTTTGTACTGCTGATAGTCACGAATATCAGCCTGAATTGCAGGGTTAAGGATATGGGCAAAAGCACCCATGAATCCGTTGAGATAAAGGCATCCCATGACAAGCCAAATAGTAAGATTATCAATCTGATTTGTAAAGGGAAGCATCAAAAGAATGAAGGCAATGTTGAACAGATTTGTAATTACCAATACTGACTTTTTACCCCAGCGTTTAATGCAGAAGGGAGCTAAAAGCATACCCCATAAAGAGGAGTTACCGTAAAGGGTGATAAGAAGTCCGTAAACATTACCGGAGCAGGCTCCGCCGTAGTTATACATCCAGAAAAGAATGTTGGCATAGGAGGCTTCAAGGAAACCTATCCAACCTGCAAGTGAAATTATCCAGAAATATTTGTTCTTGGCAACAGCACGCAAAGCGTCGGTAAATTTAATCTGTACAACGTGTGTTCTCGCCTGAACAATTTTTTCTTCCGTATATTTGTAAACAATAATGCAAAGCAAAATTCCGAAAACACCGAGAATGGGATAAAGAAGTCTGTAAACACGGATATCCGTGGTGTTTGTGTGGAAAATATTCTGTGCGATAATGGGTGTAAATAAGTTTACAAGTGTGGGAGCCAGAGAATATACAACGCTTTTAACAGCGGAAACATCGGCTCTTTCCTGTGTGTTGGGAGAAAGCACATGAATTAAGTTTTCATATGCGTCATAGAAGAAATAATAGAAGAAGTGCAGGAAAAGGTTTAATACCATTATAATGGCGCACTTTGCAATATATGCTCTTGTTTCGCCGAAAATAGTGCCTGTTCCCACAATTGCTTCAAGCTTATTGTACGGGAACCATACCATTAAAATACATATGATGGCAGTGGGTAAAGCCATAGAAACAATGTACGGACGGTATTTACCGGCTTTGTTTCTGGTATTGTCGATTATGTTTGCACGGATTCCCGTAAGAGGAATGTTTGCAAGAACCGCAATAACATACATTATGTACATATCCGTGGGGTCAACGCCCAGCGTACTTGAAAGCAGGGTGTTGTTTGCGGCAAGAAGACACGCAGTACCCAGTGTAATAATCATATAAGCACCGATACCGCCGCCTGAATATGCGGCAATTTCACGGAAGGTCATATAGCGGCCTGCCATTGGCGTTTTCCAGTACGTGCGTACTTTGTCAACGCCGTCTTTTACTTTTTGAGATAAATTCATTTCTTTTGCGCTCCTTATGCAGTGATAGTGATATTTTACCACATAAAATAAATTACTTCAATTGAAAAACAGTTTTTTAACAAAAAATGAACGGAAAATACGAAATTTCGTTATATCTTACAAAAAACAGATTAAAAAATTTACAAAAAGGATAATTGATTTTTTTAAAAATGAAGTAACAGAAACACAAAAAAAGCCGCCGAACATTGCAACTGATGTCCGGCGGGCAATTATAAATCAATGTTTTTAGGTTTCGGAAAAACTTATTTTGTTTTCCTTGGCGTATTTTTCAGCCGCACTTCCTGCGGGGGCAATAACGGTTACGCTTTTGTCACCTGTAAAAATATCTTTGCCCAAATCGGTAACAGAAGCCCCGAGTTTGCAGGTCTTTAAAGAAGAACAGTTGTAGAAAATATATGCCTCCATAACGGTAACGCTGTCGGGTACTGTGATTTCCGTAAGAGAACCGCACTCCTCAAAAGCGCCTTTTTTAAGCGTTTCAATTCCGTTGCCGAGAGTTATTTTTTCGGCAGAGGAGCACTGATAGAATGCGCTTACATCAATAGTTTTACAGCTTCCGGGTATTGAAATTTCTTTAGCTGCACGGCATTTTAAAAATGCGTGGTCACCGATAAATTCAAGTCCGTCACCGAGAATAATCTTGTCTGCACCGTAACACTTTGCAAACGCCCATTCCTCAATTGTCTTTACTCCGGCGGGAAGAACGATTTCCGACAGCTTGTCATTGAACAAAAACGCCTTTTCGCCGATTCTTTCAGGAGCTCCGTTCCAGACAATCGTTTTGAGTGAGCCTTTGCCGAGGCTTTTTGTGTTGTCGCCCTCGCTTTCAAAGGCGCTGATGCCGATGACCTTTATGTTTTTGCCGAAAGTTACCTTTTCAAGCTTTTCACAGTGAAGAACGGCAAAGTTACCGATGATTTCCAAAGTGTCGGGCAGTATAAGCTCTGTGATTTTTGATTCATAAAGAGCTTTGTTTTCAAGACCGATAACCGTGTTTCCGTCAATTTCCGCAGGAATTGAAAGAATATTGTCTTCACCGCTGTACTTGGTTATTGCGGCTGTGCCGTCAGAGTATAAAGTGTATGTGAAATCGCCGCTTTTTATATCGGATTTTGAAACGGTTTTTCCTGCCATATCCGCAACGGTTTCGGTTGCCGGGTCGTAGGCATCGGTATCAATGGCTAATATTTTCATAATCCCGTCTGCCGAACAGCCCGATAAGACAAGGGAAAGTACGAGCGTTAAACCGATGATAACTGCAATTACTTTTTTAGTCATTGTTTTTACCCCCTTTACCGCTCTTTGCAAGTCTTTCCGCCTTTCTTCTTTCAAGGTCTGCCTTGCGCTGCGCTTCAAGCTTTTCAGCCTCTTCCTTTACAAGTGCGTATTCAGCCTCATGCCGTTTCTTTGCTTCGTTATAGCTTGCCCTGATTTCGTCAAGGTGAGTGAAGTTTTCCTTTTCGGTCAGCATTCTCTTTGCGTCAAGCAAAATCTTTACTGAACGAACATATCTTGATTTCTCGTTTACAAAAGCCTTTATTGCCTTTTTCTTTGCAATTCTCTGTGCAAGCGTGTCCTCAGGCATATTCTCTGCGGCTTCAAGCACGGCTTCGTCAGGCTCATGAACATTTTTGTCGGGATAATACTTTAAAAGATTCTTTTTGCAGTTAAGCATAAGCCTTGCATATGCCGCCGCATCGGAACGGATAATCCGCTCCTCGTGGGTGGATTTGGGCATAGCCTTTGCCTCTTTCAGCAAGCTCTTGTCAGCGTTGTAAACCGCTTCAATACCTGTTTCGTAAAGAGCCTTGAAACGGTCATACTGAACCTGAATACGGCGTGTGTTATATTTGTTCATCTCGTCAACAAC
This sequence comes from uncultured Clostridia bacterium, assembly GCA_946041635.1. GTDB lineage: Bacteria > Bacillota > Clostridia > Oscillospirales > Acutalibacteraceae > Fimenecus. The sequence continues at coordinate 25,271 of CAMGDG010000003.1, read as the reverse complement.
GAAGTCACAAACGGATATTTCCTCGTTTACACGCTTATATGTGCGAACCTCCGCTTTTGCCTGCTTAATTGCGGCTTTGCGGGCGGCTTTTTCCTCCGGAGTGTTTTTCGGCATAGATTTTGCGTGAGCCTTTGTGTCGTGGATTTTTTGCTTGTTCTCTGCCGTGAACACTTGATAAGCCTTTTTAAGACGCTGAATTTCGGCCTTTTTGAAGGCTTTTTCCTCCGCAGTTCCGGCAGGGAGGTGCTTGGCTTTTTTGATGTCGTCCTTTGTGGTCATAAACTTTCTTTCTTCATAGAAGCGGTTTGCCTCATCAATAAGGTCAATGGCTTCAACAAGCTTATCGTCACGAAGAACGCCGTTGCCGTAGTCTTCAAACATGGCACGGATTTTGAGAACTTTAACTATGCCGCGCTGTTTAACCTCGGTAAGGTCATAGAAGAAATACGGTACCATATTCATAAACGCACCGATAACAGCCGCAATAATGAGAACCTCAAACATATCTTCACGGAAGGAGGCAACCTCCATAACATCATAGTTATCTTGAAGACCGAGGCCTTGGTAAATAGCAGGCAGAACCATACCTGTGAACATACCTATAAAGCTGCCGATAATACCTACTGCGCCGAACATACCGTCAATGCGCTCGCCTGTATAATACTGCTGATAGTCACGCATATCGGCGTTAATACCGGGATTGTAAACAACGGCAAAGGAGTTTACAAAGCCGTTTAAGTAGTACAAAATTATAAGCGCATACAGATTTTTATACAGCGGATATAAAAGGCCGATTAAGAAAATGTTGGCAAAGTTGCACCAAATCAGCAAATTACGCTTGCCGATAGTGCGAATTGCAAACGGACAGATAATCATTGCCCACAGAGCCGCATTTCCGATAAGCGTTGTTGCTATTCCGTAAAGCGCCATACGCTCGGGATATCCGTAAATGAAATTCCATCCTATGATTACGCCTACTGCACCTTCGAGGAAACCGAGCCAGCCGGCAAGAGATGTTATCCAGAAATATTTGTTCTTTGCAACGGCACGGAATGCGTCGGAAAACTTAAAGTGAGAAACATGAGTTTTTGCAACGATGATACGCTCTTTTGTGCCGAACACGGCAACATATGTAAGCAAAAGACCGACAATCGCAACAATCGGGTGAATGATGCGGTAGGTTCTGATGTTGTTCAATCCGCCTGTCAGGCTTGAAAGCATAGGTATAAACAAACCTGTTAACGAGGGCGCCATAGAATAGATAATGGACGATACCGAAACAATATCCGTCCGTTCGTGGGAATTGGGTGAAATAACATTGACCAAATCCGTAAACGAGTTTTGGTAGAACGGGTAACAGCATTGCAGCAAATTGTAAATGATAAATACAGACGCGGCTTTTTCCACATACGACATTGTTTCATACGGCAGCCAGACGAACAGCACCGATAAAGCCACCGTCGGGATACCCATTACTGCAAGCCAAGGTCGGAATTTACCCATTTTCAAACGGGAGTTGTCAATGATATATGACCTTGCTATGGTGATGATAAAACCGATAAGTGTGGACGCAACTGCCATATACTGCAAGTGCATCGGCTTGATACCGATTGTATTGCCCACCAAAAAGCTGGTTGCCGAAAGCGCAATTTGTCCGGCAAACGCCATTACAAACTGCACGCCCATACCGCCTACGCCGTAGGCAATCATTTCTTTGTAGGCAACATACTTTCCCAAAGGCGGTGTTTTCCAATAGGTTCTGACCTTTGAAAGACCGTCTTTTGCTTTTTCTGATAAATTCATTAAGCAAACACTCTCCTTGATCATACAATAAATGTATTTTAACATATTTACCGTTTCCCCGTGAAGTTTTTTAACAAAAAATGAACAGATAATCAAAAAATCGGCGAATTCTACAAAAACCTTTACAATAATTTGTGCATAATAAAAATGAAAGTTATGGAAATCATATACGGTGTAAGAGCATTTTTTTCTTTTTCTTTTTGAATTTGTCTTGACAAACAGCGAAAAAAATATGATAATATGTAAAGTAAATTGAAGATTTACGAATATAAGCCTATTCGGTAGGTAAGGCTACCACAGGGATACGGATTACTGCCGCGAAACGGTGGAGACACTGTCAGCAGGTTAACAGGCCATATCGAGCATAAGGTATGATTTAATGTAATTTCATCGCCCTGCGAAGCTAAAGCTTGAACGAATAATGCCAATGTCTTATGACTGCATTTTGCGTTCTTGCAAGTGCGGTTTTATTTTTTGTAAAAAGAGGTGAAAATTGTGGACACAGTCCGAAGTACCAATACGAAACCACCGAGTATTTGTGCGGCAAAAGCGAAACAAAGCTTGTCTTGCTTTGCGCTTTGTGTCCGCAGTTTTTAAATACTTGTTGCGTTTCACTTTATTTTTCCTATGGGAGTGGTGAAATGTGATGGAAACCTATGAGCTTCTCACAGAGCTTCTGCACGGCAAAAAATGGCAGGAGCTGAAAGATATTTTAAGCGAAATGAACGAGCAGGATATTGCCGAGCTTTTCATGGAGCTTGACGAGCGAGATTTGACGCTTATTTACCGTTTGCTGCCAAAGGAATTGGCGGCAGAGGTGTTTGTTAATATGGAGCCTGAGTATCAGGAAATGCTTATCCGTGCGTTCAGCGATACGGAGCTGCGTGAGGTTCTGGACGAGCTTTATGTTGACGATGCCGTTGATTTGATAGAGGAAATGCCGGCAACGCTTGTAAAAAGAATTTTGCGGCATACCGACCCCGATACAAGAAAAAGTATAAATGAAATTTTAAGATACCCCGAGGATTCGGCAGGCAGTCTTATGACAATTGAGTATGTTGACCTGAAACGCTCAATGACCGTTGCCGACGCATTTACAAGAATTCGCAGAACGGGTGTTGATAAAGAGACAATCTATACCTGTTATGTAACCGACAGTAAAAGAAAACTGAAAGGCTATGTAACAGTAAAGGATTTGCTTCTTGCCGATGAAAACTCAACAATCCGCGATATTATGGAGGATAATGTTATTTCGGTTACCACTCATGAAGATAAAGAAGTTGTAGCCGACATTTTCCAGAAATATGACCTTGTTGTTCTTCCCGTAGTGGACGGCGAGGGCAGGCTTGTGGGTATTATCACCGTTGACGACGCTATTGATGTTTTGCAGGAGGAAATGACCGAGGACATCGAAAAAATGGCGGCTATTACGCCCACGGATAAGCCATATCTGAAAATGAGCGTAATCGAGAATTTCAAAAAGCGAATTCCGTGGCTTATGCTTTTGATGGTTTCGGCAACCTTTACCGAAAAAATCATCACCCATTTTGAGGGAACGCTCACAGCCTGCGTTGTGCTAACGGCGTTCATTCCAATGCTTACGGGAACCTGCGGTAACTGCGGAGCCCAGTCCTCGGCAACAATAATCCGCGGACTTTCCTTGGGCGATATTGAGTTCCGTGATACCTTTAAGGTGATTTTCAAGGAATTAAGAATAGCATTTGTGTGCGGCTTGGCGCTGGCGATTGTCAATTTTGCAAAGCTGATGCTTTTTGATGATGTGGGCGCAAAAGTAGCCCTTGTAGTAAGCTTTACCATGATTATGGCGGTTATATTTGCAAAGGTGGTGGGCTCTGTCCTGCCCGTTATTGCAAAGAAATTGGGCTTTGACCCTGCGGTTATGTCAAGCCCCTTTATATCCACAATCGTCGATGCCGTGACCCTGCTTATTTACTTTACCGTTGCGTCGGCTGTGCTTAATCTTTAATACAGACTTCTTTTAGATGAAACGCGTAGGGCGGGGGCTTGCTCCCGCCGCTTTTTTATTCCAATATTTGTGCTTTGATGTTCGTTGACTTTCTTCCGCAAATATTGTATTATTATAATGTAATAACTTTTCGGGGTGATATTTTGAAAAGGATAAAAAGAATGTTTGCGGTTGTTGCCGCATTTGTAATATTGCTGTCTGTAATTTTTGCTGTTCCCGCCTCTGCCGCAAGCGTAACATATTCCTGCACAAGCGCCAGCGGAGCAAAAGGCGATACAGTAACGGTAAGCGTTAAAATATCTTCAAGCGTTCAGATTTGGGGTGCAAATGTTAAGCTTGGATTTAATTCAAGCGAGCTTCAATATGTAAGCTGTGCAAAAGGCGGTATAGTTTCAGGCGGAAGCCTTAATCCGCAGGGTTCTTCTATAAATTTTTCAGGAATGTTCAATGCTAAAAGCGGAACTGTATTCACGGCTAAATTTAAGATTTTGAAGGACTCAGGGTCTTCAACCCTTACGCTTTCAAGTACGGAGAACACCGATTATGACGGTAATGTTTACTCCTGTTCGGCAACCGGGGGACGTGTCACCGTAACAAAACCCGTCACAGGCATTTCCCTTAACACAACAAGCGTAAGCCTTAAAAAGGGCGGTACGGCGCAGTTATCTGCAACCGTTACCCCCTCCGACGCTACAAACAGAACCGTTACATATTCTTCGTCAAATTCAAAGGTTGCAACCGTTACAAGCGGCGGTAAAATTACTGCCGTGGGTGGAGGAACGGCAACAATCACCGCAAAAGCGGGTGGCAAGAGCGCAACCTGTAAGGTCACCGTAAGCGTTGCACAAACGGGAATTAAAACATCGGGCGGTGCGGAAAGAACATTGGGGCTTAACAGCACTCTGCGCCTTTCGGTGGCAAAGGTTCCCGCCGATGCAACAGACAGTTACGGTGTTACTTGGTCGTCCTCTGATACAAATATTGCAACAGTATCCTCAAACGGTACCGTAAAGGGCGTCGCTTTGGGAACAGCCACAATCACCGCAAAATCAAACGGTTGGACTGCAACATATAAAGTGACTGTTGTTGAAAAAACCGAGGAATCAAGTTCCGATATTTCTTCGGAGGAAAGTTCAAGCGATGTTTCGGAAACCGGAACCGAAACTACCGAACTCACCTCAACAGAGGCGGTAACCGAATCAACAACCGCCGCGGAAAAAACAGAAAAGAATGTCTTTGCAGGATTTATTGCAAAGGTCAAAGCAAAACTAAACGATGATAACAATACTGTCACGAAGTTTTATCACTACTGTATGGTTGCGGCGGCTTCTGCCGTTATGGCGGCTATAACAATTCCCGTAACCGCTATAATCACATCGTCAATTTATAAAAACAAAATGAAGAAAAACGGTAATAATACCAATAATACTGAACAGAGGTAGTTTATGCTGAATATAGGTTGTCATTTATCATCGTCAAAAGGATTTTATCATATGGGGGAGGAGTCCCTTTCCATAGATGCAAACACTTTTCAGTTTTTCACACGCAATCCACGAGGCGGCTCTGCAAAGGATATTGACCCGCAGGACGCACAGAAGCTGAACGAACTGATGAAGGAAAAAAAGTTTGCAAAAATACTTGCCCATGCACCCTATACGCTCAACGCCTGCGCAAAGGTGGAAAGTATCCGTGAGTTTGCTCACAATACAATGCTGGACGATTTAAAGCGTATGGAGTTTGTCCCCGGAAATATGTATAATTTTCACCCGGGCAGTCATGTGGAGCAAGGCGTTGAAACGGGAATAAAGCTTATCTCCGACCAACTCAACGCCATACTGTGGGAGGATATGCATACCACGGTATTGCTTGAAACAATGGCAGGCAAGGGCAGTGAGGTGGGCAGTCGCTTTGAAGAACTGCGTGAAATTATCGACAGAGTTGAACTGAAAGATAAAATGGGCGTTTGTCTTGATACCTGCCATGTGTACGATGCAGGTTACGATATTGTGGGCGACCTTGACGGCGTGCTTACACAGTTCGATAAGATTATAGGGCTCGAAAGATTGCAGGCAATTCATATAAACGACAGTAAAAATCCCTTTATGAGCCATAAGGACCGCCACGAAAAGATAGGCGAGGGCTCCATAGGTACAGAGGCGTTTGAAAGAATCATCAATCATTCTGAACTTCGCAATTTGCCTTTCTTCCTTGAAACGCCAAATGACCTTGAAGGCTATGCCGCAGAAATCAAACTTTTAAAATCACTTTATAAATAAAAAGTACCCGCACTTCATAACGAAATGCGGGTATTCTTATGTCTGAATTTATTTCGCAAAATCAAAGGTATCAATGATTTGCTCTATTTCGTGCTGTGAAACCTCAAAAATTTTTGTTCCCAGCTTCGCAGAGTCTTCGCTTTTCTCATTGCCGCAGAGCATTGCAAAGGAAACTCCGATATTTGCAGGAATATCAACGCCTTTTCTGACGGCGAGATAATAAAAACTGTATTCCGCCGCATCGTCAAGTCTGTCATAAAACTCAAAAGCCTTTTTCTTAACGGTGTCATACATGGCGTTAACGGCTGTGTTTGAAAGAAGAGGCGAGGGCAAACAGTGGTTTATACAGTATTCCGCAGTGAAAACAAGCAAAACCTTAACCTGATACATAAAACCGTCGTCATGGCGAAGGGGGCCAACTTCGTTTTCCAAATCGGAAAGCAGATGGGGCTCGTCAACAAAGATTTCAGCAAGGTGCTTGCCCAGATTTTTTGCTTTTTCAATATTTCCGTTGCTTCTGTGCTTTGTCATTTCAGCAATTACCGAAACCTCGTCAAATGAGTCGTTTCCTTTTTTGCCGTCGTTAAAAATTTTAACATCGCTGTCGTCAAAAAGCATCTGTCTTCCTCCTTAATTGTATTTTGTAAAACTTTATTTATTCGCTTTCTGCTTGCTGTGCAAGCTTCTTTTGAAGCCTTTTCTGCTTTGATTTATAACCTAAAAGGGCGTGTAAACAGTCATCGGGTGTGTTGTAATCGCCTAATGAAACATTATATTGATTATACATTCCGTGGAAATCACTGCCGCCTGTCATTAAAATTTTATGCGAAACGGCAATCTTTTTAAGCATAGCCTGTTGCTCCTCGTCAGCAGAGGGGTGGAAAACTTCGATTCCGTCAATGCCCATTTCAATAATTTCGTTAATATAATCTATGCAGCCGGAAGCCACGGGATGAGCAAGAACCGCAATTCCTCCTGCGGTGTGTATCTCGTCAATAACATTCTGAACGCTGTCATATTTTGGAACAACAAGAATATTGTTATCACTTTCGGGAGTAAAGAGCTCTTTATATAAATCTCCGTTGAAAGAATTTGCATATCCGCATTCAATAAGCGCCTGCATAATGTGCTTTTTGTAAAGATTTGTAGAGCCTGTGGCGCATTTGATAATGAATTCGGTAGTAATAGGATAGCGCTTGGCTGTTTGAAGCATAATAAAATGAGACGCCTTTTTCCTTGCAAGCGAATTTCTTTTGCAAAGCCCTTCAAGCATATCGGGGGACTCGGGTAAATAGCAAAGTATGTGAAGATTTTTATTGTACTTTTCAAATGTTGAGGAAAGCTCAACACCGGGTATAACCTGAATACCGTGACGGGCACCGATAACCTTTCCGCGAACAGTACCGGCAAGGCAGTCGTGGTCGGTTATTGCAATGGTTTCAATACCTTTTTTCTTTGCAAAAACTATAAGATCCTCAATGCCTAACGAACCGTCAGATAATCTTGTGTGACAATGTAAATCTCCGCTCAAAATAAAAACCTCCAAAAACAGGTGCCGAAAGCGTATAACCCCTCAATATATAAAGTATTATACATCAGAATTGTTAAAAAATCAAGGAAAAGAGGAAAAAATAGTTAAAAATTGTATTTTATCGCTTGCTTTTTGTGATATAAGTAGAAAAAGGATGTAAAAAATCCATTATTTGCACAAAGGAAAAAGGGCGCATACATTAAGTATGCACCCTTAAAAGCAAAGTATTATTACATTATTTCAGGTATTCTCTGTATCTTATTCTGTTGGTAATGTACCCTATGAGGAGCGTCAACAGAATAATCGGAAGCAGAATTATTGCCAGCAGAATAGAAATTATTACTATGGGCAAGCCTTTCTTGCTCTTTTTGCGCTGTGGCTTTGCATCTTCCCCGTGCTTCGGCGCAGGATTATCTGCGGTGTAGAAAGGCATAATGGGCAAAACTGCGTCATAAGACGGAATACCGCTGTTATGTAAAAGCGGCTCAACGAAATCACACAGCGAGTCGGAAACTTTCAAAAGTTTTTTCACCGAAATGTGGAGAGCTGCAAATATTGAATCAAAAATGCTTAACAGTCCCATAGTGATTTTGTATTCTGCATCTTCGGGATTGTAAAGATTTTCGCCTGCGTAAAGATTTGTAACAATATCCACAATGAAATCCACAACGGACTTATCCTTAATATCCGCATAATCCTCGGGCTTCAAGCCTGTTTCTTTTTTTGTCCATTTGGCAACCGTACCGATTTTAAGACTGTTCAGCCGCTTGGCGAAGGGCTTTATAAGCCAGCCTATTTTGTAAATAAGCTTCTTTTTAATGCTCATTGCCGTTGCCATATCGGCGAACTTGTGAATGTCGCCGCCTGCGGCCTTGACCATATCACGCACCATACCCACAAGCTGATTTTTTAGGTAATCCTGCAAGGAGTTGCCCTCTAAATCAAAATCTACCTTTTCGGTGATAAAATCGGTGGTTGTAGAAACAATGCCTGCCGCTTCATCTACAACAACGGTGCGGATTGGGGCAGGGTAGCCGACGGTTGCGGAAGTTGCAATCGTATAAAGCGTATTGCCGATGTCGCTTTCCATTTTGTCGATGTGATGAATATGTGTGTGCCCCGTCAATATGAATTGCAGTCCTAAATCAGCATACTGCTTGCGGCGAATGTCAAAATCGCCGTGCATATCATTTTTGCCGATAAGTGCGTAAATGGGTGAGGGAGCAATAAGAGGATGATGCGTCATCATCAGCATAAACTGATTGTTTTTCTTGGCGTCCTCAACCTGCTCACAAAGCCAAGCGTAGCAGTCGTCGGAAATGCCGCTTTTGCCTGCCGAATTGCTGTCATCGTTGATGGCAAACAGGCGGTAGCCCTCCTGCAACTGCACCACATACGACATACTTTGGCGGTGCACGGAAATGGCCTCATCGGGGCCGAATTCACGGTACATTTCGTAAAGCTCCTCACGCTTTGCCGCAGGGATTTTCACCTTTTCGTCGCCCACATATGAATTTGTCTGACCGTCGTCCTGATAATCGTGGGTGGCGGTTATAACATATACACGCTTTCCCGCCGCCTTTAAATCACGGAGCATTTCAATAAATTCACGGTGCGAATCGTATTCGCCGTTGCTTGTTGTGTCGCCTGAAAGGAGCACAATATCGGTGCGTTTGTCAGCTTTAATCTGACGGAACGCGGCGTCCAGAAGCTCTGCGGAATATTTTAACAGTATTTGGCTTTTGGTATTTGCCGCCTCGTATGCTGCACCCTCAATGCCTGTGGATTTTGCATAGTAATGCGTATCTGTTATGACGGTTACCGTCAGCGGTACCTTTGCCATATCAATCTCTCGCTTTCGTTGCAATTTCGTTGTTTAAGCGTTGAAGAAGTGCGTCTATATCCATTGTGCCTATGTCACCCTCGCCGCGGCGGCTGACGGATACCGTGCCGTTTTCAACCTCTTTGTCGCCGATAACAAGCCAGTAGGGGAGCTTTTGCAGCCTTGCTTCTCGGATTTTGTATCCCGTCTTTTCGCTTCTGTCGTCAACGGTGACGCGAAGTCCCGCATTTTCGAGCTGTTTCTTAATTTCGTACGCTCTGTCGTGGTGTCTGTCGGCAATAGGAAGAATTCTTACCTGCTCGGGAGCAAGCCACAAGGGGAATGCACCTGCATACTTTTCAATGAGGAGAGCGAGAGTACGCTCGTAGCATCCGATTGATGTACGGTGAATTATATACGGATTTTTCTTTGCGCCGTCTTTATCTGTGTATTCCATACCGAATTTTTCAGCAAGAAGCTGGTCAACCTGAATTGTAATGAGTGTATCTTCCTTGCCGAAAACATTTTTAATCTGAATGTCAAGCTTAGGACCGTAGAAAGCGGCTTCGCCTATGCCTATCTTGTAATTCAGCCCTAAATCGTCAAGAATTGTTTTCATAACAGACTGCGCTTCGTCCCATTGCTCGGGAGTGCCGATGTATTTATCACTGTCATTGGGGTCCCATTGTGAAAAACGGTAAGAAACATCTTCATAAAGTCCCAGCGTTTTAAGCATATAAATCGCCAGTTCAAGACAACCCCTGAATTCATCTTCAAGCTGTTCGGGAGTGCACATTAAGTGGCCCTCTGAAATTGTGAACTGACGGACACGGATAAGACCGTGCATTTCGCCTGACGCCTCGTTTCGGAAAAGCGTTGATGTTTCATTGTATCGGAGGGGCAAATCTCTGTACGAACGGGGACGGTTCAGATATGCCTGATATTGGAACGGGCATGTCATGGGACGCAATGCGAAAACCTCTTCGCCGTCTTTTTCTTTTTCGGGGTCACCCAAAACAAACATACCGTCAAGATAATGATCCCAGTGCCCCGAAACCTTGTAAAGGTCGCTCTTTGCCATATACGGAGTTTTTGTAAGCAACCATCCGCGCTTTTGCTCCTCGTCCTCAACCCAGCGCTGTAAAGTCTGGATAATTCTTGCGCCTTTGGGGAGCAGTATGGGCAAGCCCTGACCGATAAGCTCACTTGTTGTGAAAAGTTCAAGGTCACGGCCTAATTTGTTGTGGTCACGCTTTTTGGCTTCTTCAAGCTGTTCAAGGTGCGCTTCAAGCTCGCTCGCTTTCGGGAAAGCGGTGGCATAAATTCTTTGAAGCATCTTGTTTTTCTCGTTTCCTCTCCAGTATGCGCCTGTGCAGGAGGTAAGCTTAAACGCCTTAACCGCTCCCGTGCTCATAAGGTGAGGGCCTGCGCAAAGCTCTGTAAATTCGCCCTGCTTGTAGAACGAAATGGGCTCGCCCTTTCCTGCGTGCTCGGAAATCAGCTCAACCTTGTAGATTTCGCCTTTTTCCTCCATCATTTTAAGAGCCTCATCGGGAGCCATTTCAAATTTTTCAAGGGGTAAATCTTCTTTTACGATTTTTTTCATTTCCCCTTCGATTTTTTCTAAAATTTCGGGAGTGAAAGAAATTTCGCTGTCGAAATCATAGTAGAAACCGCTGTCAACGGCAGGGCCTATTGCCAGCTTGACATCGGGATAAAGGCGTTTAACAGCCTGTGCCATAATGTGAGATGCTGTGTGCCAGAATGTCTTTTTACCGTCAAGGTCGTCAAAGGTGACGATTTCAAGAGAACAGTCGGCTGTGACGGGTGTGCGCAAATCGCAGTATTCACCGTCAATTCTGCCGCCGCAGGCTGATTTGTAAAGCCCCATACCTATGGATTTTGCAATCTCTGCAACGGTTGTGCCGCTCTCGTACTCCTTAATTACATTGTCTTTAAGTGTTACTTTAACCATTGTTTTAACTCCTTTCAAAAAGAAAAAGCACTTCATCCCGAAAAAAGGGATGAAATGCTGTAAATAACATTCCACGGTTCCACCCGTATTGCAAAGCAAAAGCCTTGCCGCTCATTTGACTTTAACGCAGTCTTACGGTGCGGCTTAATCATAAAAATATGTTTTCGCCGACGCTCGAAAGCGGTCTCGGGACGAAAAAAACTGATTTTTTACACCAACCAAAATCTCTCTGTAAGCTTTTAACTGTCCGTCGTTCTTTCTCAACGCTTTATAAATATGTATATATTTTATACTCATTTTTTTAGTTTGTCAACATTAAAATGTAATACCGAAGTCACATAGGGTAGGGCGGGGGCTTGCTCCCGCCGCATGTTTTGATGTGCTATAATTTTCGCGAACCGCTCTTGCGGACTGTATATGAATTTTTATATCCGGCTTCATTGCCGTTGTTATTAAGATTAAACGCGGAAAGAGCAAAATATAAGTTCTTAACAAATTGTTTACAAATATTTCCTTGACATTTTTTGAGAATGAATGTATATTTATTAGTAGAGTTAGCACTCTGAATATGAGAGTGCTAATACGGACAAAAGGGGGCGATGAAATGCAGTTGAGTGAGAGAAAAGAAAAAATTCTTGCGGCAGTAATTGAGCATTATATTGCAACGGGCGAGCCTGTCGGTTCAAAAACACTGCTTGAATTTTTGAACATACCTGTTTCAAGCGCAACAATCCGTAACGAGATGGCAGAGCTTTCCCGCTTGGGGCTTCTTGAACAGCCTCATACCTCGGCAGGCAGAATCCCCGCACAGTCCGGCTACCGCTATTATGTTGACCGCCTTATGAACCGTTACGAGCTTCCCTTGAATGAGAAAAGACTTATTGAGGCAAGGCTCAGCACGGCAGGGGGCGAGCCACAGCAGATTTTGGAGCAGGCGGGGCAGGTGCTTGCGGAAATAACGAATTGCGCAGTTGTTTCAACTACCCCTTGCGACGATAATGCGGTTATTCGCAGAGTTGAATTAGTCCCTCTCGGCACACGCACCGTGATGATGGTTATGCTTTCGTCCTCCGGAATTTTAAAAAGCCGGGTTTGCCGTACGGACAGCGAGCTGAATATGGAGCTTATAGAAACATTTTATAATATTGTTTCACAGCACTTTATAGGCAAATCCGCGTCCGAGGTGAGTATGGCGCTTATTCAAACGCTGGCATTATCCTTGGGAAGTAAATCTCTTGCGATTTCTCCCCTGCTTGTAACGCTTTCCGATTTGGCACAGTTAACGGAGCAAACTCAGCTTCTGTTGGAGGGGCAGTCAAATCTTTTGAATTATTCCGATTATCCCAACGCATACGAGTTGCTTGAATTTTTACGCCGTTCGGACCCGCTGACAAATCTCTTTTCAAATCATAAGTCGCAGGGCGACGCCAGCGTGCTTATAGGTAAGGAAAACCTGTTCAGAGAGTTGCAGGAGTCCAGCGTAATATTTTCAAACTATTCCGTAAGCGGAAAAGAAAGCGGAACATTGGGCATAATAGGCCCCACAAGAATTGATTACGCAAGGCTTATTCCCAGCCTTAAATATTTAACAGAAATAGTCGGCAACATAATGTCCGACACCTTGGAGGATTGACATGGCAAAAGATAAGGAAAAAAAGACTGTCGAAGAAACAGAAGAGAAAACCGAAGAAAAGGTTGAAGCTGCCCAAGCGGACGAAACAGAAAAGCTTATAGCGGAGCTTAACGAGAAAAAAGATCAGCTCCTGCGTGTTATGGCAGAGTACGATAATTTCCGCAAGCGCTCCCAAAAGGAAAAGGAGCAGGCGTACGGCGACATTAAAGCCTCAACGGTAAGCGAGTTTCTTCCCGTATATGATAACTTTATGCGCGCAATGGCGGCAGCCGCAACGGATTTGGAGTCATATAAAAAAGGTATGGAAATGATTTTCAATCAGTTCGGCGAAACGCTTAAAAAAATCGGCGTTGAGTCCTTCGGCGAAAAAGGCGACGAGTTTGACCCCAATATTCACAGCGCCGTAATGCACGCAGAGGACGATGAGCTTCCCGAAAACAGCGTTGCCGAGGTGTTTTCAACAGGCTATAAGATGGGCGACAGAATAATCCGCCCCGCAGTGGTAAAGGTAGTAAATTAACTGAGAAATCAGTCAATAATATATAATAAGCATACATTTAGGAGGAATAAATTATGGCAAAGGTAATCGGTATCGACTTAGGTACAACAAATTCATGCGTAGCAGTAATCGAGGGCGGCGAGCCCGTAGTTATCGCTAACGCAGAAGGTGCAAGAACAACACCATCTGTTGTTGCATTTTCAAAAACAGGCGAAAGAATGGTAGGTCAGGTTGCTAAAAGACAGGCAATCACAAACCCCGATAAGACCGTATCTTCAATCAAAAGACACATGGGAAGCGATTATAAAGTAGATATTGACGGCAAGGGCTACACTCCCCAGGAAATCTCCGCAATGATTCTTCAAAAGCTTAAAGCGGACGCAGAGGCGTATCTTGGCGGTAAGGTAACAGAGGCTGTTATCACGGTTCCCGCATATTTCACCGACTCACAGCGTCAGGCAACAAAGGACGCAGGTAAAATTGCAGGCCTTGATGTTAAGAGAATTATCAACGAGCCCACAGCGGCGGCTCTGGCTTACGGTATTGATAAGGAAGAAGACCAAAAGGTTATGGTTTATGACCTTGGCGGCGGTACCTTCGATGTTTCCATTATCGAAATGGGCGACGGTGTTCAGGAGGTTCTTGCAACAGCAGGTAATAACCGTCTCGGCGGCGATGATTTCGACCAGAGAATTATTGATTGGCTTGCCGATGAGTTCAAAAAGGAGCAGGGTATTGACCTCCGTTCCGATAAAATGGCAATGCAGAGACTTAAAGAAGCTGCAGAAAAGGCAAAAATTGAGCTTTCGGGCGTTACTACCTCGCAGATAAGCCTTCCCTTCATTACTGCGGACGCAACAGGCCCCAAGCACCTTGAAACAACTCTTACAAGAGCAAAGTTTAACGAGATGACAGCGGACCTTGTTGAGGCAACAATGGGACCGGTTCGTCAGGCTCTTTCCGATTCGGGACTTCAACCCTCACAGCTTGACAAAATCCTTATGGTAGGTGGTTCTTCAAGAATCCCCGCAGTTCAGGAGGCTGTTAAGAAGTTTACGGGCAAAGAGCCCTTCAAGGGTATTAACCCCGATGAGTGCGTAGCGGTGGGCGCAGCTATTCAGGGCGGCGTTCTCGGCGGCGAGGTCGAAGGAATGGTTCTTCTTGATGTTACGCCCCTTTCACTCGGTATTGAAACAATGGGCGGCGTAAACACAAAGATTATTGACAGAAACACAACAATCCCCACAAAGAAGAGCCAGATTTTCTCAACTGCCGCAGATAATCAGACCTCCGTTGAGGTTCATGTTCTTCAAGGCGAAAGAGAATTTGCAAGAGATAACAAAACTCTCGGTGTGTTCCACCTTGACGGAATTCTTCCCGCACGCAGAGGTACACCGCAGATTGAAGTAACCTTTGATATTGACGCAAACGGTATCGTTCATGTATCCGCAAAGGATTTGGGAACAGGCAAAGAGCAGTCTATCTCAATCACATCTTCAACAAATATGTCCAAAGAAGATGTTGAAAAGGCTGTAAAAGAGGCAGAGCAGTTTGCCGAAGAAGATAAGAAGCGCAAGGAAGCGGTTGATACAAGAAACGCCGCTGACCAGATGGTATATCAGTGCGAAAAAATTCTTGCCGACGAGGGCGATAAGTTCTCCGAATCCGACAAAACAGAGCTTCAAACAAAGATTGACGCTTTAAAAGAAGCGCTTAAAGGCGAGGATATTGAGGCAATCAAAGCAAAGCAGGAGGAGCTTACACAGCAGTTCTATAAGGTTTCGGAGGAGCTTTATAAAGCGGCTCAGGCTCAGGCACAAGCCAACGGCGGTCAGGCTCCCGGAGCAGACGGTGCGGCACCCGGCGGCGACGGTTATTATGACGCCGATTTCAAGGATGTTGACGATAATAACGCCAACTGATAAAAATAACGGGCAGGACAGAGCGAAAACTCTGTCCTAACCCGCTTTCGGAGTATTACTTATGGCAGAAAAAAGAGATTATTATGAAGTGCTCGGTATCGATAAATCGGCTTCCGAGGACGAAATAAAAAAAGCGTACCGCAAAGCCGCAAAAAAATATCACCCCGATTTAAACCCCGGCAATAAGGAAGCGGAGGAGAAGTTTAAAGAGGCCAACGAGGCTTACGAGGTTCTCTCCGACAGTACAAAAAAGGCGCGCTATGACCAGTTCGGCCATGCGGGTGTTGACCCAAACTACGGTGCAGGGCAGGGTGGATACGGCGGCGCAGGCTTCGACGGAATGGACTTCGATTTGGGCGATATTTTCGGCTCAATATTCGGAAACGGCTTCGGCGGTTTCGGCGGCGGCAGAGCAAATCCCAACGCACCTCAGAGAGGAAGCGATACGCAGTCAAGCATCACAATCTCCTTTGAGGAGGCGGCAAAGGGCTGTAAGCGTACCATTGATACAATGCGTATTGAGGTGTGCGAGGAGTGCCACGGCAACGGCTGTGAAAGCGGAACTTCACCTAAAACCTGCCCCGAATGTAACGGCAGAGGTCAGGTAACGGTTCAGCAGAGAACACCTTTCGGCGTTATTCAGTCAAGCAAGCCTTGTTCAAAGTGCGGCGGCAGGGGAACAATTATCGAAAAGCCCTGTAAAAAGTGCAACGGCGCAGGCAGAGTGCGCAAGCCGTCTAAGCTTGATATAAATATTCCCGCAGGTGTTGACGACCGTCAGATTATAACGGTACGCGGTCAGGGCAACAAGGGTGTTAACGGCGGACCCGCAGGCGACCTTAATATTGTTGTAAATGTTCGACCTCACCCGATTTTTGAGCGTGACGGATACAATGTCTGGTGCGATGTGCATTTAACCTTTATGCAGGTGGCATTAGGCTGTAAAATTCA
The DNA here is from genome assembly GCA_946041635.1 of uncultured Clostridia bacterium. Lineage (GTDB taxonomy): Bacteria > Bacillota > Clostridia > Oscillospirales > Acutalibacteraceae > Fimenecus. Next base: position 8,872 of record CAMGDG010000003.1, on the reverse strand, counting down.
GGTTCCCACGCTTGACGGTAAGGTTGAATACTCAATTCCCGCAGGTACTCAGCCGGGCGATGTTTTCAAGCTTCGCGGCAGGGGTATTCAAAGCAGAAGCGGTATCGGCAAGGGCGACCAGCTTGTACGCATTATTGTTGATGTGCCGAAAAAGCTTACGGAAAAACAGCGTGAGCTTATAAATCAGCTTGCCGTTGAATTCGGCGCCGCAGACGGAATTGATAACGATAAAAAATCGTTTTTCGGCAAGAAAAAGAAATAAAGAGTATAAAGAATAAGAGCAGACTTCGTGCTTCACCGAAGCTGCTCTTTTTATTATACTTTTTTAATATCGAACCAAAACTCAACGCCGTTTTCTGCGTTTTTAACGCCGTATTCCATACCGTGAAGATTTTGTATGGCGCTGACTATTGAAAGCCCAAGCCCGAACCGACCTTCTTTTCGTGAATGGGATTTGTCCGCTCGGTAAAATGATTTCCAAATTTTTTCAATATCTTCGTCTTTTATGTGTTCACCGCTGTTAAATACGGTTATTCTGTACTTATCAGCCATATCACGGCAGGTTATTTTGATTTCTTTTTCGCCGTCGGCGTGAGAAACGGCGTTTGAAACGAAGTTATTAAGCACCATTGAAAGCTTGACCGTATCGCCCTCGCACAGAGCGTTTTCGGGGATTTCGGCAGAAAAGCGTATTCCCTTTTCCTCAAAAACTATTTTCTCTGCGTCGGTATAGTCCTCGATAAAGGGCTTTAATTCAAACTTTTCAATTTCAAGGCGGCTGTCGCCCAATTCATACCTTGATAACTCCAAAAGTTCATAAACGAGAGCGTTCATTTTATCGCTTTCTTTTGTAATTATCTCACAGTATTCCGCCGCACCCTTGCTGTCATCACCGTCAAGCATCATCTGTGCTCCCTCGGCATAGCCCTTGATAATTGCAATGGGCGTTTTCAGTTCGTGAGAAATGCTGGAAATAAACTCCTTACGAAGCTGTTCAAGGGTTTGCTTTTTCTCAATATCATCGCTTAATTGTTTGTTCTTTTCATTCAAATCGTTGAGCGTTGTGTCAAGAGAAACGGAAAGATTGTTAATACTGTCCGAAAGGTGTCCGATTTCATCACGGCTCTTGACATCGCACTTCTCCGAAAAGTCCATATTGGACATTTTTTCGGTGATTTCACTCATTTTGATTAGTGGCTTTGTAAACCTGCGGGTGTAGAAAAAGATGAAAATAAGGGAAGCAAAGAAAATGAGCAAAACCGAACCCCATGTGAAGGTCAGGGCAATATCGGCGTTTGTATCAATATCGCTTTTATTGGCGTATATTTCAAGCTCACCGCCGAAAGAGAGATTCTTTTTCAGCAGAATATATTGCTTGTTGTCAATCTCGTGAATTTCAATAACCGAACCGTCCTTTTGCGTTTCGGTTTCAACTATCCGTGCGCTTCCGCCGTTTGCCGAAATATTTTTGGCGCTGAGATAAAGAGGAGTGCCGTCGCTGTCATAAATATCAACGGAGATATTCTTTTCCGATTCAAGGCTCGTAACAGAGCCGAAATAAATGCCCGATTTTATATCGAGTGTATTTATGTATTCGGCAGAATTTGTCATATCCTTCTTTTTGTTGAAAAAATAAATATCGTTTAAATATCTTGTGTTGATAAAAAGTATCAGAATAACTGCGGCAAGAAGAATGGCAGAAATTTCAAAGAACATTTTAAAACGGATGCTGAGTCCTTTTTTATTACTCATTGGCGTCACTTTCCTGGATTTTGTATCCCACTCCGTAAACAGTCTTTAAATGCTCGTTGCCCCATGCACCCAACTTAGTGCGAAGTCTTGCAACATGGGAATCAACAGTTCTTGTGTCGCCGAAATAATCAAAACCCCAAATATCGTCAAGAAGCTGTTCACGGCTGTAAACTCTGCCTATGTTGTCCATCAGTTTCACAAGTATTTTAAATTCTTTTGCGGTAAGGCTTACTTCGTTACCGTCAAGGAATACCTCGTGAGCGTCATTGTCAATAACAAGACCGTCAATACCGCTCTTATCGTTGCTAACAATAACCGATTGACCGCGCTTTAAAAGCACATCAACTCTTTTCATTAAAAGAGCAGGACTGAAAGGCTTTGTTACATAATCGTCCGCACCCGCTTCAAATCCTGCGAGCTGGTCAAATTCCTGACTTCTTGCGGAGAGCAGCAGAACAGGTACATCGGAGGTTTTGCGAACCTCACGGGTGACCTCCCAACCGTCGATTTCAGGCATCATAATATCAAGAATAAGCAAAGATACATCGGGATTTTGTTTGAAAAGCGTTAAAGCCTCCCCACCGTTTTCGGCTTCAAGAGGAGTATGACCGCTTTTTTTCAAAAAATCACATACAAGACGGCGTATAAGCTGTTCGTCGTCCGCAATTATTATTTTTGCCATAAAACCACCTCACGGCTTTATAATATCATACTTTTTTCAATAAAACAACCGCCTGAAATTAAAATTCAGGCGGTGTAAAATCATTTAAGTAATCTGTCTGCTCCCGTTTTTTTGAGAGCCGCAAACAGGGGAATTCCCAGGGCGTAGCACATAATAAGCTCGCCGGCTCCAACCTCTGCCGCGGCAATCAGGAATGCTGAAAACTTAAAGCCCTCAGGCATGAAAAATGTAATTTCCAGCCCTACGATTATCGCATTTGCAATTACGGGGAAAATCGCCGAAACAAGTGGCATACCCTTAACCGTAATTTTTCTTGTATGGTACGAGCAAACAGCCGCAATGAGAGTTGCCAATGTACCGCATATAATATCTACCATACCGTAGGGGCTTGTGATGTTCCCCAAAAAACAGCCTATGGTGAGACCGGGTATGGCGGCGGGCGTTAAGCATGCAAGGATTGTAAGTGCTTCCGAAAACCTGAATTGAATGTTTCCGTAAGCAAGGCCTGCAAGAGCCGCGGCGTATGTGAGCGCGGCATAAATTGCGGCAATAACTGCCGCCTGGACGATGAAAACCGTTTTCTTTTTGTTCATTTTTATCACTCCGTAGTTTTGTTTTTTGTCAGGATGGTTTCGAACTGACATTTTTATATATAAAAAGCGTTAAGGCGGATTTGCCTTACTGCTCGTTTGCCGGGGAGAGTAGGGGAATACTCTTGATTTTGCGTTTTATAATCCTCTTTTGCGTTGTTGCCACCGTGTCCTTTGCGGAAACGAAAAGATTGCCCAAAACCTTTAACATAAGGGAACGGGTTTCGGGATTAAGGCCTTTTAAAGCGTCGAGAATAAGCGTTGTGTTTCCTTTCAGATTTTCGCTCCATTGAGCAAAGGTTGCGGCATTTTGAGCGTTGGTCGCCTCAATAACATTGAAAAGACCTTCTATAAACATTTCACGCTGTTCCGGAGAAAAACCGAAAACCCATTCGTTAAAAGTACCGTCGATTATTCTCGCCCTTGTCACAACACCGTCTGCGTTAATAAAATCGTTGTTTTCGATTTTCCACATAAAAGGGTCGTGCTGATAAAATCCCACACCGTCGCTTTTAACAACCCTGTATCTGCCCCGGTTGTTAAGAAGCATACCTATCATTGATTCTTCGGGCACAAGCTTTGAAATTCTGCTTTCCGTTTCAAGGTATTTTTCCGAATTGATAAACTCCTCGGTAAAACCGGGATTGTCAAAGCTTTGAATTTCAATAATTCTGTCCCTAACCTTATCACTGCACATTACAGCCGCATATATTGCAAGATTTCCGCCCTTTGAGTGCCCTAAAAGAGTTAAATTCCCCTTTGTTTTACGGGCAACTTTCTCAACATACGGAACGCTCAATGTCTGAGAGGCAACGGGGGACATATAAAGCATATTGAAATTTTCTTTCCAGCCTGTAATGGTTGAATCGGTGCCCCTGAAAGCTATGTATGCGTCGCCGTTTTCCAAAATAAAGGTTACGGCGCAAAACTGAGCGTCTTTTGAAGAATCAAAAATATTCTCATAATAGTTTATGCGTATTTTGCCGTACCGCTTGCTGTACGCAACAGCGTTAAGCAGCATTTTATTTCTTTCTGCCGTGCGTTCGAGGGGGAACATTTTGTTATATCCGTCGCTTTCAACTATATCGGAAAACAAAACTCCCTTTGTCCTGCTTTTTATATCGGGGACTATGCCGTCATAGCGCATATACGAAAGCTGTGCCAGAATAAGCCCGTCAATTTTTGAAAAGGGGACAGTGTTAAAATCTTTGTTTGCGTTTAAAAGCGCATAATCAATAATGTTTGCCAAAGTTACACCTTATTTCTGAATTTTAAGAGAAGCAATATCCGTAAGGCTTATGTTGCCGTCGGGAACAATAAATGTGCTTCGCATTATGCTTAATGCCGCATCTAAGGAGGTAAGGCAGGATGTACCCGATTCAACCGCAATGCGGCGAAGCTTGAAGCCGTCACGGTCGGAAAGTCTGCCGTGAGTAGGCGTGTTTATAATGAGGGAAACCTGACCTTCGTGGAGCATATCCATAATATTGGGGTGCGCTCCCGTAAGGGGATTTACCTTTTTACAGGGGATTCCCGCTTCGCTTAAAGATTTTTGAGTTCCCGGCGTTGCATAGAATTCAAAATCGGAATCCTTGAATTCTTTAAGCATTTCGGAAACCTCTTTTTTGTCCTTATCACGGACCGTTACAATTATTTTTGCATTTTTGGGAAGAGAAACTCCGCCGCCCTCAAAAGCTTTGAGGAGAGCCTCGTTGTAGTCCTTGGAAATACCGAGAACCTCGCCCGTAGATTTCATTTCGGGACCTAATGAGGTGTCGGCACCGATAATCTTTTCAAAGGAGAATACAGGAAGCTTAATCGCATAATAACCGCTGTTTGCATAAAGCCCTGTGCCGTAACCCATATCCTTGATTTTTTCGCCCAGCATCGCTCTTGTGGCAAGGGCAATGGCGGGAATACCCGTAACCTTGCTGATGTATGGAACTGTTCTCGAGGAGCGTGGGTTAACTTCAATAATATATACCGTTTCACGCAGTACAATAAACTGTATGTTCATCATACCGATAACATGCAATGCAGAGGCAAGACGCTTTGTGTAGTCCACAATGGTTTTCTGTACCTTGGGGGAAAGGGTAACGGCAGGGTAAACCGAAATTGAGTCGCCCGAGTGAATACCTGCACGGTCAATATGCTCCATAATTCCGGGGATAAGAATATCTCTGCCGTCGCATATGGCGTCAACCTCAACCTCCTGACCCATAAGATACTTGTCAACAAGTACGGGGTGTTCGGAAAGGTCGGGGATAGTTCTCGTGATAATATCCATAAATTCCAGAATATCATCATCGCTTGAAGCAATCTGCATACCTTGACCGCCCAGAACATAGCTGGGACGAACGAGTACGGGATATCCTAAGCTGTGAGCCGCCGCAATAGCCTCCTGTGCCGTGAAAACAGTCTGTCCTTTCGGGCGTGCAATATCGCAGAATTCAAGAATTTCATCGAAACGCTCTCTGTCCTCGGCGGCGTCAACATGATCTGCGTCCGTACCGAGAATTTTTATGCCTAAATCGTTCAGCGTTTTTGTCAGCTTGATAGCAGTCTGACCGCCGAACTGAACAATAGCGCCGTCGGGCTTTTCAAGCTCAACAATACTCGTTACATATTCGGGCGTAAGGGGTTCAAAATAAAGCTTATCCGAAATATCAAAGTCGGTGGAAACGGTTTCGGGGTTGTTGTTTACGATAATCGCCTCACAGCCCGCTTTTTTCAGCGCCCAGACAGAGTGAACGGAACAGTAGTCAAATTCAATACCCTGACCGATTCTGATGGGACCTGAACCCAGCACCATAATCTTCTTTTTGTCCGAGGCGGGATTAACCTCGTTTTCAACGCCGTAATCCGAATAGAAATACGGTGTTTGTGCGGCAAATTCAGCGGCGCAGGTATCAACAACCGAGAAAGACGGCTTAATTCCCCAAAGCTCTCTCATATTTTTAACTGCGGATTTAGTAGTTCCCACATTTTTGGCAATTACGGAGTCGGTAAAACCGAGACGCTTTGCTTCAAGCACCGTGTCCGGGTCGAATTTACCGCTTTTCAGCGTTTTTTCCATATCCGTGATTACCTTTATCTTATTGAGGAACCACATATCAATTTTTGTTATATCGTGAATTTCTTTAAGGGGAATTCCGTTATAAATGGACGCCGCAACAACATAAAGACGCTGATTGTCAATGTTGTGAAGCAGGGGACGAAGCTCATCACAGCCGAGATTGAGAAAATCGTCAAGCAAAAGGCTTTCACGGTTTTCCTCCAAGGAATGAAGCGCCTTATGAAGCGCCGCCTCAAAGGAGCGGGCAATCGCCATAACCTCTCCCGTTGCTTTCATTTGCGTGCCCAGAGTTTTCTTTGCTGTAACAAATTTATCAAAGGGCCATTTGGGAATTTTAACAACACAGTAGTCCAGAGCAGGCTCAAAGGAGGCAAAGGTTTTGCCCGTAACCGCATTGGGAATCTCGTCAAGTCCCAGTCCGAGAGCGATTTTCGCCGCAACCCTTGCTATGGGATAGCCCGTAGCCTTCGATGCAAGAGCCGAGGAGCGTGAAACTCTCGGGTTAACCTCAATAACCGCATACTTGAATGAGTCGGGGTGGAGGGCAAACTGAACATTACAGCCGCCTTGGATTCCAAGCTCCGTAATAATGTTGAGAGCTGCGGAACGAAGCATCTGATACTCCTTGTCCATAAGCGTCTGTGACGGCGCAACAACTATTGAGTCGCCTGTATGAACGCCCACGGGGTCAAGGTTTTCCATGTTACAAACGGTAATGCAGTTGCCCTTTGAGTCACGCATTACCTCGTATTCGATTTCTTTCCAGCCTGCAATACATTTTTCAATAAGAACCTGATTAACTCGTGAAAGACGGATACCGTTTGAAGCAATCTCACGAAGCTCTTCTTCGTTGTCGGCAATACCGCCGCCTGTACCTCCCAGAGTATAAGCAGGGCGAACAATAACGGGATAGCCGATTTTGCTTGAAAACTCAACTGCGTCTTCAACCGTTTCAACAACAAGGGAGTCAATGCAGGGCTCGCCGATTTTCTCCATAGTATCCTTAAAGCTCTGCCTGTCCTCCGCTTTTTTGATAGCGTCTGCGTTTATGCCGATAAGACGGACTCCGTTTTCTCTGAGAACGCCTATTTCTTCAAGCTCCATTGCAAGGTTAAGACCTGTCTGACCGCCCAGAGTGGGGAGTATTGAATCGGGCTTTTCCTTTTCGATGATTTTTGTAAGAGTGGGGATAGTCAGAGGCTCAATATAAACCTTATCCGCAATGTCGCCGTCGGTCATAATGGTGGCGGGGTTTGAGTTTACAAGCACAACCTCAACGCCTTCTTCTTTTAACGAACGGCATGCCTGCGTACCTGCATAGTCAAATTCTGCGGCCTGACCTATGATGATGGGGCCCGAGCCTATAACGAGAACTTTTTTTATGGATTTATCAATCATCGTAGCGGCCCTCCTTAACCATTTTTAAAAATCTGTCGAACAAAAACGAGGTATCTCTCGGTCCCGAGTTTGCCTCGGGGTGGAACTGTACCGTAAATACGGGCTTTCCGTGATAAACAATACCCTCAACCGTGGAGTCGTTAACATTTATACAGTTGATTTCCGCGTTTGACGGAAGCCCCTTGCCGTTAACCATATAACCGTGGTTTTGTGAGGAAAGATATGTTCTGTCGTCATTTATGAATTTTACAGGGTGATTTGCACCTCTGTGACCGTATTTCATACGCTCTGTTTCGCCGCCGTTTGCAAGAGCCATAAGCTGATGCCCAAGGCATATTGCAAAGGTGGGAATACCGTAATCATAAAGCTTTTTTATTTCCTTTATAATGTCCACGCAGTCCGAGGGGTCGCCCGGTCCGTTGGAGAGCATAATTCCGTCGGGAGCTGCTTTGATTATTTCTTCGGCTGTTGTGAAAGAGGGGTACTGAATAACCGAACAGCCTCTTTTTACAAGACTGTCACCGATGTTTCTTTTCGTTCCGAAATCCATAAGCGCAATTTTTGCGCCGTCGCCTGTTGAAAGTACCGTGGGCTCGTCAACCGTAACCGATTCTACCAGCTTTTCCTGACGGAACGCCTTGATTTTATTCATAAGCGTTTCTTTATCGGTAATATCATCGGTTATGATTCCTCTCATTGTGCCGCTTTCACGGAGCTTTTTAACAATGGAGCGTGTGTCAAGCCCTGTAACGCAGGGTATACCGTACTTTATCAGAAGCTCATTAAGAGTCATTTCATTTCTGAAATTTGAGGGCGTATCGCACAGCTCATGAACGAGGAAGGCGCAGGGTTGAAGCTTTCCGCTCTCAAAATCCTTTTCGCTCACTCCGTAATTGCCTATCATCGGGTATGTCATAACAATTCCCTGACCTGCATATGACGGGTCGGTAAGAATTTCCACATATCCCGTCATCGATGTATTAAAAACAATCTCACATGCCGTTTCTTTAAAATTTCCCGCAGCCTGTCCACAGTAAACAGAGCCGTCTTCAAGCATTAAATACGCCTTCAAAGCTTCCACCGTGCCTTTCTTTATATCAACTGAATATTATACCTCATTTTCAACTACCGTTCAATATAAAAAACGGTAATTATTCAAAAAAACAGCGGCGGAAGTTCCGTCGCTGAAAAAATCAAAATAAAAAATGTACCGTACCGCCAACCGCGGCAATTAAAGAAAAAATGAAAACGGCTTTAAAACTTATGCTTTGTATTTTCTTTGAAAAGGCAAAGTATGAAGATAAGCTCATTGTTTTCACTCCTGTCAGATTTCCTATGAATTTTAGCATAAAAAGTATAAACAGTCAATAAACA
>CAMGDG010000002.1 GCA_946041635.1 uncultured Clostridia bacterium | reverse complement strand
TTTCCAAATCGGTTGAAATTGTGAAAGTAAACTTTGTATCTGAAATTTTTGAAAGGTCATCAACCTTTTTAAGGAAAGCTGCAAGAGCATCTCCGTCTCTGTTTGCCGCAATTCTGAAAGTTGCATCAACAAAGATATCGGTAATATCGTGATCCCCTGCGCAAATACCGCTCAAAAAGCCGTAAAATGCGTCATATCCCGAAACTGAGAAAGTATCTGTTGCCACAAGTCTTGCACGGTAGTTTACATCGTATGTAAGCTTTGTTTCCTTTTCTACACATACGACATTTCCGCTTGAACTGTGTACTGCGTCATTAACGCAATCAACAAGCACCTTTGTTTTTCCTGTTCCTTTGTGTCCGATAATAAGAGATATCATTATTATCTCCTCCTGTGTATTTATTATCCGCTGAAAGCGGTTATTTCCTTTTTAACCCAATCTTGCCAAAAGCTCTGCCTGCTGCGCTTCATATCCGGGCTTGCCGAGAAGTGCAAACATATTCTTTTTATAGCTTTCAACGCCGGGCTGATTAAAGGGATTTACCCCTAAAATATAGCCTGAAACGGCACAAGCCTTTTCAAAGAAATATACAAGATATCCGAACTCATATTCGTTCATTTCGGGGCACTCAATGCAGATATTGGGAACGCCGCCGTCCACATGGGCTAAAATTGTACCCTCGTATGCCTTGCGGTTTACAAAATCCATTGTTTTGCCTGCAAGGAAATTAAGTCCGTCGGCATTAACGCTGTCCTCTTTAATTTCGACCTGTCTTTTTGGAGATGTGAAAACGACGGAGGTTTCAAACAACATTCTGACGCCGTCCTGAATATACTGGCCCATTGAATGAAGGTCGGTTGAGCAGATAACGCTTGCAGGGAAAATGCCCTTGCCGTCCTTGCCCTCGCTCTCGCCGAAAAGCTGCTTAAACCACTCGTTCATCATTGTGAAATCAGGCTCATAAGCCACCATAAGCTCAACAGCCTTGCCCTTTTTGTGAAGAATATTACGAAGTGCCGCATATTTATAGCAATCGTTCTTTTCTACATCACAAACAGAATAAGCATTTCTTGCATCCTGAGCGCCCTGCATCATCTTATCAATATCAATTCCTGCAACGGCAATGGGAAGAAGACCTACCGCTGTTAAAACAGAGTATCTGCCGCCCACATCATCGGGGACTACGAAAGTTTCATATCCTGCCTTATCGGAGAATTCCTTTAAAGTACCCTTTTCTTTATCGGTTGTAACATAAATTCTTTTTGCCGCTTCCTCTTCGCCGTACTTCTCAATAAGAAGCTCACGGAAAATGCGGAAAGCGATTGCGGGCTCGGTTGTTGTGCCCGATTTTGAAATAACATTGACGGAAAAATCAACATCCTTTACAAGCTCAACAAGCTCCGAAAGAGCATTGCCGCTTATGCTGTTACCGCTGAAATAAATATTGGGCGTATCTTTTTTTACAAGGTTGTAATTCTGTGACTTTACAAATTCGACAGCGGCTCTTGCACCCAGATATGAACCGCCGATGCCGATAACAACGAGAGCCTTTGAATCGCTCTTGATTTTTGCCGCCGCTTTTTTAATTCTGTCAAATTCTTCTTTATCATAATTAACGGGTAAATCAACCCAACCCAAAAAGTCGGAGCCTTCGCCGTTCTTATTAACTATCTTATTGTGCGCCGCTTCAACTGCGGGCGCCATACTTTTAAGTTCTTCTTCACTTACGAAATTTTTGACATATTTGTCGTTAAGCTTTAAAGCCATTTTAAATTAGTCCTCGCTTTGCCATTGGTTTTATATTATTTTACCCTAAAAGCGGACTTTTTTCAATAGAAATTTATTATTTTTTTGCAAAAGTAGACCATAAAAGCATAAAAACAAATACTAATCCTTTTCTGCCCACGAAATTTTCGCTGATTATGGGACATTCCGCCAAAATTTCACCGTCGCTTTCAAAATAAACGGTGCCCAGCTTCTGCCCTTTTTCAACGGGGGCTTCAACATCAACGCAAAGGTCAACTCTTTGAGTAATTTTGTCCTCCGCACCTTTTTTTATAAGTATGGGGCTGATTTCACCAACTATGGGAGCGATTGTATTTTGCTTTCCGTACAATACGCTTACACCCGTAATAAGGGAAGCGTCAACCGTGGGCTGATAAACGGCGTAGTTTGCAAATCCCCAGTTAAGCATTTTTTTTGCGTCCTCAAAGCGGTCGGTGCTGTTATCACTGCCAAGAACCACGGCGACAAGCCCCATTCCGTTGCGTTCGGCAGTTGCGCTGACGCAATATCCCGCCTTTGAGGTTGTTCCTGTTTTTAGCCCCGTTGTACCCTCATAAAAGCGTACAAGGCGGTTTGTGTTTACAAGCTCTGTTTCGCCGTTTCTGAGGCTATCCATCCAAATAGTTGTATATTCTTTGATTTTCTCATGCTTCATAAGTTCACAGCTCATTATGCCTATATCTCGGGCAGTTGAATAGTGATTTGTTGTTGTATCGTCAAGTCCGGAGCAGTTTTCAAAGCAGGTATTCATCATACCCAGTTCTTTTGCTCTTTCGTTCATCATTACCACGAACGAATCCTCGTCCCCTGCGATATGCTCTCCCAACGCTGTACAGGCATCGTTGGCACTTGCAACCGCCGTGGCTTTTATAAGCTCGTGAACGGTCATTTGCTCTCCCTCTTTAAGCCAAATCTGCGAGCCGCCCTTTGACGAGGCGTTTTTACTTGCCGCCACCGTATCTTCAAGCGTAATTCTGCCGTCGTCCAACGCTTCCGTTACGAGCAAAAGCGTCATAATTTTTGTAATTGACGCCGGGGGCAGTTTTTCATCGGGATTTTTTGAAAAGAGTACCCTGCCACTTGAAATCTCCATAAGAATTGCCGATTTTGCCGTAAGAGTCAGAGCAGATGTGTTTTCCTCCTCTGCAAAAGATATGACAGACAGAGGTATTATCATTAAAACGCACAACAAAACGGATATTATTTTCTTCATATATGTCCCTCCCGTAGAAATATTATGAAAAGGACAAATTATTATATGAAAAAAATAAAAAGTGTGTTACAATTATTTTGTCGAGGTGAAATGAAATTATGAAGGTCTTTTTCCACACGCTGGGGTGCAAGGTTAATCAGTACGAAACGCAGGAAATGCGTGAAATGCTTAAAAAGAGCGGTTATGAGATTACGGAAAATGAGCAGGACGCAGATATTTTTGTTATAAATTCCTGCACCGTTACAAGCGAGAGCGACAGAAAAACACGCCAATGCGTGCGTCATTATAAAAATAAATATCCCGAAAGCACGGTTGTGCTCACAGGCTGTATGCCCCAATCCTTTCCCGAAATGGCAAAAAAGCTTACAGAGGCGGATATAGTTCTGGGCAACAGAAACAACTCAAAGCTTGTTGAGTCTTTAAGCGAATATTTTAACGATGACGGCAGAGTGTTGCACCTTGACTGCCACAAGAGCGGAGAGGGGCTTATTTCATCGGGGATAACGGATTTTGAGGAAAGAACAAGGGCAACTTTAAAAATTGAGGACGGCTGTGACCGTTTTTGCTCCTACTGCATTATCCCGAAAGCGAGAGGCAGAGTTCGCTCAAAGCCTATTGAGGACATACAAAAAGAAGTAGCGGCGCTGGCTGACAACGGATACCGTGAGATTGTGCTTGTGGGCATAAATCTTTCCGCATACGGCAAGGGCGGAGATTTGGATTTATCGGACGCAGTTTTTGCGGCGGCGGAAAACGAAAAAATCGAAAGAATACGGTTAGGCTCTCTTGAACCCGACCATATCACGGACGAGCTTATTGAAAAACTTGTAAAATGTGAAAAACTGTGTCCGCAATTTCATATTTCACTTCAAAGCGGCTGCGATAAGACATTGAAAAAAATGAACAGGCACTACACCGCAGAGGAATATGCCGCACTTTGCGATAAACTTCGCAAAAGCTTTAAGGACTGCACACTCACCACGGATATTATGGTAGGGTTCCCGCAGGAAACAGAAGAAGATTTTAGTGATACGGTAAAATTTGCCGAAAAAATCGGCTTTGAGAAAATACATATCTTCCCCTATTCCCGTAGAAGCGGAACGGTTGCTGATAAAATGGAGGAGCAGATTGAAAAAAGCGTAAAGGGACACCGTGTTGCCGAGCTTTCAAAAGTTGCGGACAAAATCAGGACGAAGTTTCTGAAAAATCAGATAGGCAAAACCGTTTCCGTGCTTATTGAAGGCAAGCAGAAAGACGGTGAAATGTTCGGATACACGCCGAATTACACACCTGTTAAGGTTATGGGCAATGCCGGTATTGGGAGTATTATTGATGTTTTGATTACCGATTATGATTCTGAATTTTGCATAGGAAAATTGATATAAAAAAGGAGACCTAACGGGAGACACTTCGTAAGGAAGTTGTCTCCCTTCTTTATTTTTATATAAAAATTGACACTTTCAGTTTGAAAGTGTCATAGTTGGTTACGCATTTTCAAAAGGTGCGTAACGGGAGTACATATTTTTACATTAACCTATCTCAAAGATAAGAATAATAAGTGATATTGTGAGACTGGTCTCACAGTGATATTCTTTAGAACACCTCGCCAAAGGCGAGATATTTCTAAAGAGTGATATGAAAACCTATCGGTTTTCGTGATATTATATTCGCCTTCAAAACTCGCGAAGCGAATATGACTTGGGCGTAGCCCAAATACAACTGCGAAGCAATATCACTCGCCTTTGGCGAATATAACTGTGGCACCTTCCTTACGGAGGGTGCCACAACGGCCTCCTTCTTTCATAATCATTCAGTTTACCGAATACCAAAACCAATTTGCAATGTTTTCGGGCTCAAGGGCAAATTTTATGCGGTACAGCCGTGATTTAAGCTTGGATTTTTTAACAGGAATATCCGCAAGGGATTTTACCGTGACATCTTCCGAATTGTACTCTTTATCGGTTTTTACCGTTATTGTCTTTTCCTCGTTGGGCAAAAGGTCAAAGTAGTTATCGGAAAACGGTGTGGGGAAATCCTTTATATCTACCATAACGCTGCGGCAGAATACGGGAGAAATAAGTTTTACCGTTAATTCTCCGTCATTATAAGACACGGTTTTCTTTATTGTACCGCCGGTGAGCAACAAATCACGGTCGGGAACGAATATCTTTGTGCGCTGTGATATGACGACACCGTCTTTCATCATCTTAACGGATAAGAACATATCCTTTTTGTTTCCGCTCACCTTTTCATGGGCAACCGCTGTGCTTGAAAGCGGCTTTAATACTGTTTCAAGCGTGTTTTCTTTTAGGACTTTGCCGTTAAGGGACGCAAGGGTATAAGAAATTGTTACGCTCTGTTCTGCGGTCAAATCGTTTATGCAATAGATTTTAAAGTCGTTTTTAGTTTCCTCAACGGACACGCACAAAGGCTCAAAGAAATGCCTTGCGTGGTACTGCAAGGGTTTCCATTTGCCTGTGTAATCCACGCTTGACCAAGAGGGAGCCTGCCAGCAATCGTTATACTGCCAGAAAAGAGAGCCGTTACAGCGTCCTCTGTTTCTGCGCCAATGCTCGGTGGCGTCGGCAATACACTCTTTTTGAATAAGACCTGTCATATAGACCATATCCTCAAAATGCTCTGCCTCGTAAAACTTTTCAAGAAGATAGAAAAGCATTTTACGGTTGCCGTTTCGACACTTCTGATGGGAATTAAACACCTCGGTGGTAAGCCCCATATCTTTTTCCTCGGCAAAGGTACGAACAGCGTCGGCAGAGGGCAGAGATTCAAGCCCGAATTCACTGCAAAAGCGCGTCATACGCTTACGGTAATAGTTTAAGGGCTTTTGACCGTGCCACACATTCCACATATGGGTATCGCCCCAGGCATCCCCTGTTACGCCTTTTCTGAAATCCTCGCCGATGGGTGAAGTGGGGATATAGGGAATATCGCCGTCAACCTCGTTTACAAAATCTTTTAAAATCTCGTAAAAGAACTTTTTGTACCACTGAACTATTTTAAGATTTGCAGGCATATATGAGAACATTGTTTCAATCTCGTTATTTCCGCCCCAAAGCGCAATAGCGGGGTGATGCTTCATACGCTCCACATTATACTTGATTTCAGCCATTACATTTTCCCGGAAATCGTCCTCATAAAAAGGATACATAAGGCAGGCAAACATAAAGTCCTGCCAAATGAGCAAGCCGCACTCATCGCACTTTTGAAGAAAATAATCGCTTGCGTAATATGCGCCGCCCCAAATTCTTATCATATTGAAATTTGCCTGCAAAGCGCTGTCTATGTAATAGTCAACCGTTTCGTTTGTGCATCTGCCGATAAGAGAATCGGGAATAATCCAGTTTGCTCCCTTTGCAAATATGGGCACGCCGTTAAGATAAAAGCAGAAATTTCCGCCGAATTCGTCGGCGTCACGGTCAAGGCGGATTGTGCGAAGTCCTGTTTTTTTTGTGATACTTGAACCGTCAAGCTCCGCAGTTACCGTATAAAGAGGCTGACGCTCCTTGCCCGAAAGTTCATGCGTCCACCATAGTTCGGGGTTATCTATTACAATTTCGCTTTCTCCCTTGAAGGGAATTTCGACACCGTCGGGGCAAATCACTTTTCCCTCGGCAACCCCTGTTCCGTCAACAATGGGATTTATTTTAAGAGTTACCTTGCCGTCTTTATGAATTTGCTTTATTTTTAAATCTTCAAGGCGGTTATCAAAGCACAAAACGGAAATATCGTCGGTTATTCCCGAAAGAGGTATTGAGGGACCCCAATCCCAGCCGAAATGGCAAGCAGGCTTGCGAATATATGCGATGCCGTCTGTACCGTTACAGTTTTTGGGAAGAGGTTTTTCATTTTGCAGATTTTCGGCATACTCCACGGGAGGCATAAAAATGATTTTTACGGTATTTTCACCCGAATTTACAAGTGACTTAATATCAAACTCATATTTTATAAAGGCATTTTCGCCTTTTCCTGCCAAAGCGCCGTTTATATAAACCTCGCACAGTGTATCAAGAGCCTTGCAGGACAGGAGAATCCGTCTGCATTCCAAATCCTCGTCTTTCAGGGAAAATGTTTTTTCGTAAATCCATTTTTCCCTGCCCACCCATTGCACATCTTTTTCATTTGTGCCGTAATATGGGTCGGGAATTGCGCCTGCCGCCAAAAGCTGGGTATAGTTATCACATGGGACAGAAACGCTGAAGCTCTCCCCTGTTTTTTCACGGAGCATTTTCCACTCGCCGTTTAATAAATAGTTTTTCATTTTCATTACCCCAGAGTTTTATTTGGTTTTATTGTAACAGAATACGGATTATATTTCAATATATAAAACACCTCCCTCTGACGAGAGAGGTGGCATTTTGTTCACGAAATAACGAAGTGAGAGGAAACCATTCTATTGTCCAATAGTTTTTCTCTCCCCCAGTCGCCATACGGCGACAGCCCCCTCGTCAGAGGGGGCAATAATATGGTTTTCACCGTGGGTTGATATATGATTTTGCGGGACGATGTTGGGCTCTGTCCCCTACAAGTTTTGTGCAATTATATGGTTTTGCTTGTAGGGTGCGACGACCTCGGCGCACCGTTAATTTTACAAAATTCTTGCGGGCTGTCGATGTCGCCGGCTGCGGGCGATTCGTGCATCGCCCATACTAATCACAAAAATACTGCGAGCCGAAAGACACGCAGTATTGCGAAAAAAGAAACAATTTTCAGATTATGATGCCGCCGCCTACAACTGTATCTCCGTCATAAAGGACTACCGATTGCCCTTTTGTTATGGCTCTTTGCGGCTCGTCAAATTTTACATGGAGAAGCCCATCTTCGGTCTGCCATGCCGTTGCAGGCTGTTCCTTATGGCGGTAACGCACCTTGGCGCAAACTCGCACAGGCTCATACAAATCGGGTTTTGCGATAATATTCACATTATCAGCCGTAAGTTCGTCCGTGAACAAATCCTCGTTATCGCCAAGAATAACTTTATTTGTAAGCGGCTGAATATCGCAGACATACAAAGGCTTTTTATAGGCTATTCCCAAGCCCTTACGCTGACCGATTGTATAATTGATAATACCCTTATGAGTGCCCAGCACATTACCGTTTTTATCGGTAAAATCGCCGTTTTCAAAGGTTTTACCCGAATAGCACTCAATAAATCCTGCGTAATCACCGTCGGGAACGAAGCAAATATCCTGACTGTCATGCTTTCTTGCATTGGCAAAGCCGTTTTCCTCGGCAATTTCACGGATTTTCGCCTTTGTGTAACCGCCCAACGGAAACTTTATGTGGGCTAACTGCTCCTGATTAAGCATATACAGCACATAGCTTTGGTCTTTTGTGTCGTCAACGGCTTTTTTCAGCAGATATCTGCCGCTGTTTTCATCATATTCAATGCGGGCATAGTGACCTGTAACAACATAATCGAAGTTTATCTCTTTCATTCTGACAAGCATTTTGTCAAATTTAAGATATTTATTACAGTCGATACAAGGGTTAGGTGTTTGACCGTTTTCATATGCTTTTATAAAATTATCAATTACACATTCGTGAAACTTATCGGTGAAATTGAACACATAAAAGGGCATATCCAATTTATGCGCCACGCTTTTTGCATCTTCAACATCGGAAAGTGAACAACATCCGTTTTCACGGCTTATATTTGCATCCTCGTTGGTATAAAGCTTCATTGTGGCGCCGATACAGTCATACCCTGCTTTTTTCATAAGTAAAGCGGCGACAGAGCTATCCACGCCGCCGCTCATTGCGATTATTGCTTTTTTCATCCGCCGTACTCCAGCATTTTATCAATGCACTTTTTGGCATCTCTTATTGTGTCGCTGTCGAGTTCTATTTCTTCGCCGCCTCTGCCATTTACAGCATTATACAAATCAGCAAGAGTTGTGGATTTCATATTGGTGCATATAAGCTCCTTTGAAAGCGGATAGAAGCTCTTTTCGGGACACTCATACTGCAAATGCTCGGCAATGCTGATTTCTGTACCGATTATAAACTCCTTTTTATCGCTTTGCTTTGCAAAATTCATTATGGCGGAGGTTGAGCCCACAAAATCAGCTTCTTTTACAACCTCGGGAACACACTCGGGATGAACAAGCAACAGTGCATTCGGATAAAGGCTGCGTGCTCTTTCCACATCTCTTTTGCTCATTCTTGCATGGATGGGACAGCCGCCGTGAAGAAGCTTAAAGGTCTTTTCGGGAAGCTGTTCCGCTACATATGCTCCTAAATTACAGTCGGGAATGAAAAGAATTTTATCGTTGTCAATTCTGCTGACTATCTTCACAGCCGATGATGATGTTACGCAAACATCGCAAACGGTTTTAAGCTCCGCCGTTGTGTTGATATAAGCCACGACCGTATAATCCGGATATTCCTTTTTTATCTGTGTTATAAGCTGTTTATCCATTTGCTCTGCCATGGGACAGCCTGCAACGGGGCTTACAAGGACAACTTTTTTATCGGGCGATAGAATTTTCACGGTTTCCGCCATAAAGCGCACTCCGCACATAAGCACGGTTTTCTGCTTTGCTTTTTCGGCAAGCACGCTCAACTGAAAACTGTCGCCCGTAAAATCTGCGACCTCAATTATCTCATGGGCAACATAGCTATGAGCCAATACGCAAATATCCTTTTCTTTTTTTAAGCGGAGGATTTCCTCCTGCATTTCTCTGATTGTCATTTACATCTTCCTTTCGGAAATCAATGATGGTGCTCCTCGTTAAAATGAAACTCTGCCTCATCATATTCAATGCCGTTTTTGTCGTAATAATCACGGACTGCCGCTTTTATTGCCTGCTCAGCCAATACGGAGCAGTGAATTTTAACTGCGGGAAGTCCGTCAAGAGCCTCAACAACGGCTTTATTTGTGAGCTTTAACGCTTCGGATACCGGTTGCCCCTTTATCATATCCGTTGCGATTGAGCTTGTAGCGATTGCAGAAGCACAGCCGTAAGTATTGAATTTAACATCTGTGATAATGCCGTTATCGATTTTGAGATACATTTTCATAATATCTCCGCATTTTGCATTGCCTACCTCGCCTACGCCGTCGGCATCGTCAATTTTGCCCACATTGTGGGGATGTGTAAAATGCTCCATTACTTTTTCTGAATATTCCATTACATACTACCTCTCTTATTTTCTCTCATTTTGTATTCTTTCCCAAAGGGGTGACATATCACGAAGTCTGTTGATTATAGGGGGAAGCTGCTCGATAATATAATCCATTTGCTCGGGTGTATTCTCCTCGCAAATGCTCAGTCTCAACGAGCCGTGGGCAACCTCGTGAGGAAGCCCGATTGCAAGCAGTACATGGCTGGGGTCAAGGGAGCCCGAGGTGCAGGCTGAGCCCGATGACGCACTGATACCTGCCAAATCAAGATAAAGGAGCAATGACTCGCCCTCAACGCCCTCAAAGCAAGCGCTTACATTACCGGGGAGACGGTGGTCACGGTCGCCGTTAATTCGGCTTGCGTCGATTTTAAGAATTCCGTTAATTAACTGCTCACGCATTGCCACCAGTTTCTTTGTGTTTTCCTCCATATTGTCGCACGCCTCTTTAAGAGCCGCCGCCATACCTACTATTGCAGGTACATTTTCCGTTCCTGCTCTGCGGTTTCTTTCCTGAGCGCCGCCCTCAATAAGGTTGGGAAGTCTTATTCCCTTTTTGCAGTAGAGAGCGCCTATACCCTTGGGACCGTGGAACTTATGACCCGAAAGGGACATCATATCAATATTATCCGCTTTTACATCAACAGGGATATGCCCAACTGCCTGAACGGCGTCCGTATGGAAAAGCACGCCTTTTTCACGGCAAACAGCGCCGATTTCACGAATGGGCTGAACTGTGCCGATTTCGTTATTGGCATACATTACTGTTACAAGGGCAGTATCCTCACGGATAGCATTTTTTACATCTTCAACTTTCACAAGTCCGTTTTCATACACATCAAGAAGTGTGATTTCAAAGCCCTCTTTTTCAAGTGCGTTGAGAGTATGAAGAACGGCGTGGTGCTCAAACTTTGAACTGATTATGTGCTTTTTGCCTTTCTTCGCCATAAGATGAGCCGCACCCTTAATTGCCCAGTTATCGCTCTCGCTGCCGCCTGAGGTGAAATAAAGCTCGTCCGTATCGCAATTCAGGCATTTTGCCATCATTTCTCTTGCGTCACGAACTGCGTGAAAAGCCTCCTGCCCTACCTGATGCAAGCTTGACGGGTTACCGTAAATTTCCGTGTAACAGGGCATCATAGCGTCAAGAGCTGTTTTTGATATTTTAGTGGTTGCGGCATTATCTGCGTAAACCTTCATAAATACATCTCTTTTCATAGAAAAATCATATTTCACAGTAAATTACTATGAATTCATATATATCATACTACTTAGGTATGATTTTGTCAATTATAACAAAGTGCTAAATAGACGGATTATTTAAAGAATTTTTCAGCATATCTGACGGAGGACATTGCGTCCTTGCCGTAATAATCGGCGCCTATCATATCGGCATACTCCTGCGTAAGCACCGCTCCGCCAACCATAACGCAAACGCCTTCGGTCTGCTCTTTTAAAAGTTTTATGGTTTCCTCCATTGAGGGGACTGTGGTAGTCATAAGTGCGCTCAATCCCACAAGCTTAACATTTTCCGCCTTCACTTTATCCACTATCGCCTGCGGCTGGACATCCTTGCCCATATCAACAACCTCAAAGCCGTAGTTTTCAAGGAGTACCTTAACAATGTTTTTTCCGATGTCGTGAATATCACCCTTAACGGTTGCCAGAATTATCTTGCCCTTTTTAGGACCGTTTGAACCGTTTTTCTCCATTTCCTTTTTGAGAACATCAAAGCTTACACCTGCGGTTTCGGCACTCATTAAAAGTCCCGGCAAAAACACGGTGTTTTCCTCAAAGCCTTTGCCTACAACATCAAGGGCAGGGATAAGTATTCCGTCAATTATTTCCAAAGGAGTTTTGGTAAGAAGTTCCTTTTCGGTTTGCTCTCTCGCCTGTTCCTTTAAGCCTTTAATTACGGCGGTTTTTAAATCGGCAATGCCCTCCGACTTTGCTTCCTGCTTGATTTCGGAAGAATTTTCGATATACTTTTCAAAATTCTCATCAAGCCCCTTTAATGCGCAAAAGGAATAGTAAGAATTCATCATCATGTCGCTTTTGGGATTTATGATACCTGCCGAAAGTCCGTTTTCAAGGGCAAGAGCGAAAAACGCCGAATTCAGGTTTTCTCTTGCGGGAAGTCCGAAAGACACATTTGAAACGCCCAGAACGGTGTTAACGCCTAACTCACGGCGAAGTCTTTTAACGGATTGAAGCGTTATCACGGCGTTTTGACTGTTTGTACTGACCGTCATACAAAGAGGGTCAAAAACCAAATCTTTTTTGGAAATTCCGTATTCTGCGGCTCTTTTGATAATTTTTTCGGCTATCTTAATTCTGCCGCTCACATCTTCCGGTATGCCGTTTTCGTCAAGTGTTAAGCACACCACAACGCCGCCGTATTTTTTACAGAGGGGAAAAACCGAATTCATTGATTCCTCTTTGCCGTTTACGGAATTTATCATAGCCTTGCCGTTATAAAGCCGCAAAGCCTTTTCCATTGCAACGGTATCGGAAGTATCTATCTGCAACGGCGTATCAAGAATACTTTGAAGCCCTGTTACGGCATTTTTCATCATTTCAGGCTCATCAATTTCGGGAAGTCCCACATTGACATCGAGAATATGTGCCCCGGCGTCGGTTTGTGCCACACCCTCACGGAAAATGTAGTCAATATCCTTATTTCTTAAAGCCTCTTTCATCAGCTTTTTACCCGTGGGGTTAATTCGCTCACCGATAATTACGGGAGTTTCGCCTATAATAACACTTTTGGAATATGAGGACACGGCGGTGTAGTTCTTTTGGGAAACAGGAGTAATTTTTTCGTCCCTGCAAAGGTTAATCATCGCCTTGATATGCTCGGGCGTTGTTCCGCAGCAGCCGCCCAGAGCACAAGCTCCCGCTTTTAATATTTCAAGCTGTTTTTCTGCAAAATCATCGGGCTTTACATTATATGAGGTTACGCCGTTTATGCACACGGGCAAGCCTGCATTGGGCTGAATAAATACGGGAGTTGAGGAATATTTTATCATTTCCTTTATAAGACCGAGCATTTGGTCAGGTCCTAAGCCGCAGTTAATGCCTATGCCGTCAACGCCCAAGCCCTCCAAGGTTATAACGGCGGTGGCTATATCCGCCCCTGTTAACAATTTACCCTTTTCATCGAAAATCAGCGACACAAGAACGGGAAGCCGTGTATTTTCTTTTGCCGCAAGCACAGCCGCCTTGATTTCGTACAAATCCCCCATGGTTTCAATGAGGATTAAATCTGCGCCTGCTTTTTCACCCGCTGTCATTTGCTGACGGAAAAGGTCATAAGCGTCGTCAAAATCCAAATCTCCGTAGGGCTTTAAAAGCTTTCCGAGCGGTCCTATATCAAGAGCGACAAAACACTCACGCTGAACATCGCTTACGGCTTTTTTTGCAATTTTTACGGCAGAATTCACGATTTCTTCCGTATTTTCAAATTTCAGGGCGTTTGCTCCGAAGGTATTGGTTGTAACAATATCACAGCCTGCGTCAAGATATTCCTTATGGATTTTCAAAATAACATCGGGCTTTGACAGGTTTATAAGCTCGGGCAGTTCGCCTGCCTGCAAGCCGTTTTTTTGAAGCATTGTGCCCATTGCACCGTCAAAAAACAGCAATTCTTTTCCGAATTTATCAATAAAGCTCATTTAATTCACCGTCCTTTTTTATAATTCCCACAAACGCCGTTACGGATTTTGAGGGCGTCATCAAATATGAGTCGGCAAGCGTCACGCCGAGCCGTTTTGACATATCAAGCAATTTGAAAAAATCCGCCTGACAAGACAGCGAAAGGTCGCTGTACCCCGGACTGAAACGGGGGCGAAGCTCACAGCCGAGTGTTGTTTTTATTTCTTCACAACCCAAATCACAAAGGTTTTCAACAAGGGAAGCGGCGGTTGCCTGACCGATTGCGGTACGGGGCGTATCGGTAAATGAATATTTACGGATAAGCGTATCTGCTCCCGTTCCCAAAGTTGCTCCGAAAAGGGCGACTGTATCGGAATTTTTCAAGTGCGACAAAAGTTTTTTGCTTTTAAACTCAATTCCGTTTACAATTATTGAATCATCTGTTTTTTCGTATTCGTACTCCTTGTAAATATACTTTGGAGTAATCACCTTGCAAAGCTCTTTGTAAACCTCGTCAATCATTTTAAGAGTACGGTCATCGGCAGGCTTCCCCCGATAACCCAAGTAGCGGAGAACTTCGTTTGTATCGTATTTTAACAGCAACCGCAATTCCCCTTTTCCTTTTGCTTATCCACCAAGTATTGGAGCGTTATGGAATCCACAACCTTATTGACTGCGTCAAGAATACATTGCCAGATTTCAAGGGTTACACAATCCATACAGTTTTCGCAGGTGTTTTCGTCTGCGTCAAGGCAGGCTACGGGAGCAAGACTTCCCTCGGTAACACGCAGAATTTCGCCCACGGTATAATCTTTCGGTTCACGGGTAAGGCGATAGCCGCCCATTGCCCCCCTTGTGCTTTCCACAAGCTTTTCCTTTGCAAGGAGTTTTATTATCTGTTCAAGGTATTTTTCGCTGATATTCTGCCGCTGTGAAACGGTTTTAATTGACACATATCCGTCTTCACCGTGAATTGCCAAATCCAGCATAAGCCTTATTGCATATCTTCCTTTTGTTGAAATTTTCATTTATATCATAACCTTATCAATAATTATTTGCATTACTCAATAATATAATACAAAAATAGTAGGAATTCAATAGAAAAAAATAAAAAACTGCACGAAAAGCATCAAACTCTCCGTGCAGATACAGTTTATTTTGCTGTTTTTCTGTCGTTCGCCAGCTTTTGCGCATAGTGACGCATTTCAAGGACAATATCGCCCTTCGTTTCAATCGCCGTTCCCCTCTTTATTTGTCCCTTATATGCAATATGGCGGAAAAGAACTATCGCCGCACCGCCCACAGCCGCGCCTGCAAGAATTATAAAGAACAAAGGTATGCGGCATGTAAGCCAATCGCCTGAACGCAAGGGCAATGTAAAGGAGATATAGCGCTCTCCCCTTTCAAAAAGCTGTGCAAAGGTATAGCCGTTGCCGTATTTGGGAAGTTCATTGAGATATGCCGTATTTACAATTTTGAAAAGTGAAACCATAAGTCCCGTTGCGGCAGAGCCTATCATAAAACCGGGAATAATCGTCAATGGGCTTCTGTAAGCATAGACCATTGAAAAAGATACCGTCAGCTTAACATTTTCAAAAAATGCGTTGATAGGTCCGCTGACTGCAAGGTTTGTATCGTCCGTATCGAGACAAAAACTCTTTTTCTTGATAAATCCACGGATAATCATTGTAAAAAGAGGTATCCAGCCCATTGTTATAAAGCATGCGCCGTAAATTGTCATAAAACGGGCGTCGCCTGCAAAAAGCATGGCAACGGAAACGGAAAAAGCCGCCATGGAAACAGGCCCTATAAGGTCAAAGCCTACCATAAGTCCTATAACAACACCGCACAGCACAACGCTTGAATTTGCGAGATTTGTAAGGGGTGATACAAGCGCCTCGCCCAAGGCGTTAAAGGGAAGCTGAATTCCGTAACGGATAAGCAAAAATGTAAGCGCACAGGAAGCAACTGGCAAAATGAGAATAAGGACTATCAAATCCACCTGCTCCAAAAGCTCCACTCCGCCGAAATTTTCGGGAATCGCCTTGATTTTACCGCGAAGCTTGGCAATAACGCCGTCCAGCTTTTTGCCAAGGGCGTTTTTGGCGTTATCCCAGCCGATATAAAGGTATTTTATGAGAAGCGCCATAAACACAGCCATTATAAAATACCCCATATAGCCGATATTTGCTCCGCCGCCGTTATTAAGGGGCGTTGCAAAGTAGGCTATATACATCTCGTTTCCGGGTACGGGATTGCCTGCAAAGTGACAAAAATATATGCTCAAAGAAAGCGCCGGCGCCAAGGCAGGGATACCTGCGATAAGGTACGCCGTCACCGCAGTAAAGGCTATAAAGAAAAAGTCCGTTGCCCAGAAAAGGATAAACCACAAAATCTGCTCGTTTCCTTTTTCGGCGGCGTCAAGAATATGCTGAACGCCTAAAATATTCTGAACGACAAAGAAAAATCCCGCTCCCAATGCTCCGAAAAGCTGAACAATAAACATTATTGCCGTGGAACGGTAAAGATTTTTCTTTAAGCTTATTATCTCATTTTTCATCCTCATCACCCGCTTATTATTTTAGCACATTATATCATTAAAGAATTTGAATAGTCAATATAAGATTAAATAAAACGTAAAATATTGACTTTGGGGCAAGTGTTAGATATAATTAGGTATAAATTCTTTTGAAAGGAAGCTTGGGAAATATGCGTAAGATTACTAATCTTAACAGCGATTGGTATTTTCTGAAAGATGGTACAAAAAAAGACAAAACGCCTCGCCGTGCCAACAAAAAATGGGAGCAGGTAAATCTGCCCCACACATGGAACAACATGGACGGTCAGGACGGCGGCTTTGACTTTTACAGAGGTGCTTGCTGGTACTTTAAAACAGTAAAAGTTGAACTTGAAAGCGACGAAGAAGCATACCTGGAATTTCAGGGTGTAAGCTCAATAGCAACCGTTTTTATAAACGGCAAAAAAGCGGGAGTTCACAAGGGCGGATTTTCAACATTCAGAGTAAACATTACTCCGTATTTGAAGCGCGGCAAGGCAAAAATTGCCGTTATGGCTGACAACAGGGAAAATAAAGAGGTTTATCCCCAAACTGCGGATTTCACCTTTTTTGGAGGAATTTACCGAGATGTAAATCTTATAACGGTAAATAAATCTCACTTTGCCCTTGATTACTGCGGAGGAAAAGGTGTTTCCGTTACGCCGAAACTCAGCGACGACCTTAAAAAGGCAGATATTGAAATCAATACATATATCACGGGAAAAGCCGATACAAAAGTGGAGTTTTCTCTTGACGGACAAACTGTAACCACCGACGGCGACGCGGTTATCACCCTTGAAAATCCCACTTTATGGGACGGAATTGACAACCCTTATCTTTACACTCTCACCTGCCGTCTTATAAAAAACGGTGAAGCGGTTGATGAACTGACCGTTGATTTCGGCGTTAGAAAATTCTCGGTTGACAGTGAAAAAGGCTTTTTCCTTAACAACCGTCCCTATCCGCTGCGTGGTGTTTCACGCCATCAGGACAGACTTGACAAGGGCTGGGCGATTTCAAAGGCTGACCATGAGGAGGATATTAAGCTTGTCCGTGAGGTGGGCGCAAACACAATCCGTCTTGCCCACTATCAGCACGACGATTATTTCTACACTCTCTGCGACCGTGCAGGCTTGCTTGTATGGGCGGAAATCCCCTTTATTTCAGTATTTATGCCCACAAAAGAGGCGTATGACAACACAATGTCTCAAATGCGTGAGCTTGTAATACAAGCGTACAATCACCCCTCAATCTTCACTTGGGGCATTGCAAACGAAATCACAATCGGCGAAGAAACTCCCGAGCTTATTAAAAATCTTAAAGACCTCAATGACCTTTGCCACAAGCTTGACAAGAGCCGTCCTACCACAATGGCAAATGTTACAATGGTACCTGAGGATTCACAGCTTAACACAATCACCGATATTCTCGCATACAACCACTATTTCGGCTGGTATATGGGCTGTGTTGACGATAACGGTCCGTGGCTCGACAATTTCCACAAGAATTATCCCAACATCTGCTTAGGTCTTTCCGAATACGGCTGTGAGGGAATACTCGCATATCACAACGACAATCCCCAAATGCAGGATTACTCCGAGGAGTATCAGGCATATTACCACGAAAAGATGCTCGAAACATTTGCCACCCGTGATTATTTATGGTCAACTTATGTATGGAATATGTTTGACTTTGCTTCGGATATGCGTGACGAGGGCGGAGTAAAAGGTCGCAACAACAAAGGACTTGTCACCTTTGACAGAAAGATAAAGAAAGACAGTTTCTTCATCTACAAGGCGTACTGGTCAGAGGAAAAGTTTGTTCATCTTTGCTCACGCCGTTATGTAAACCGCACAAGCGAAACAACTGATATTAAGGTTTATTCAAACTGTGACGAGGTAACGCTTATTGTAAATGGTGAGGAATTTGCAACCGTTAAGGGAGATAAGATTTTCCGCTTTGAGGGTGTAGTCCTTAAACAAGGTAAAAATACCGTTAAGGCTGTAAGCGGCGACCTTACTGACGAAATGGAATTAAATCTTACCGACACGCCCGACGAAAGCTATGTTTTAAAGGTAAGCGAGGGTGACAACAGCGGTAAAAACTGGTTTGACACACTTGATGCCAGCGGAGACTTGGAGTTCCCCGATGGGTATTTCAGCATAAAAGACAAAGTCGGTGAAATTATGAAAAATCCCGATGGTGAGGTATTTATCAACAGCATGGTTGAAAAAATCACCTCTGAATTGCACATGAATATTTCCAAGGGTATGATGAATATGGCAAAGGGATTTACCGTTGAGAAAGTGTTTGATATGGGCGGCTCAAGAATACCGCCCGAGGCAAAGATTTGGGTAAACCAACAGCTTAACAAAATCAAAAAATAACTCAAATAACAAAGCGAACCGCCGTGAGAAAAATCTCACGGCGGTTTTGGCTTTTATATAAAAGCATTTGACCATTCTTTCTCGCCTTACAGCCTTTCAACCTTTAACATATTGGTAGTGCCCGATATTCCCAAGGGTATGCCGGCGGTTATTACCACAATATCACCTGTTTTTACAAGCCCGCTTTCCTTTGAAACCTCAACTGCATGGGCAAAAAGTTCGTCGGTATTGTACTTTTCCTCGCAAAGGAGTGGCACTACGCCCCAGGAAAGGTTAATCTGCCGCCACACCTTTTTGTTTGTGGTACAGCCGATTATCATAGAGGAGGGACGGTGCTTTGACACGATTTTCGCCGTACTGCCCGATTTTGTAACGGTAATTATCGCCTTTGCACCCAAATCATGTGCCGTTGTAACCGTTGCGTGGGAAATAGCGTTTGTTATATCGTCCTTTTTACCGTCGGAAATATTAAACTGTCGGATATAGTCTATGTGATTTTCGGTAGCCTCGGCAATAGTCGCCATTGTTACCACCGTTTCAACAGGGTGCTCACCTGCCGCAGTTTCCCCCGAAAGCATAATGGCGGAGGTTCCGTCGTAAATTGCGTTTGCCACATCGGTTATCTCCGCTCTTGTGGGCATAGGATTGTGAATCATTGATTCAAGCATTTGCGTGGCGGTTATCACCTGTTTGCCCTCATGGCGGCATTTACGGATTATATCCTTTTGTATGGCGGGAATTTGCTCAAAGGGAATTTCAACGCCCATATCGCCTCGGGCTACCATTACACCGTCCGCCGCCGCAATAATTTCGTCGATATTATTAACGCCGTCCATATTTTCGATTTTAGCAATAATCTGAGGTGTGCGCCAGCCGAGAGAATTGATGAATTTACGCAGATAGTCAATATCCGCACCGCTTCTCACAAAGGAGGCGGCTATAAAATCGAAATCCATCTTTGCGCCGAATTCCAAATCGGACATATCCCGTTCGGATAAATAGGGCATTGAAAGGTTAACACCCGGTATATTTACGCCCTTATTGTTTGAAAGCGTTCCCCCTTCAAGGACTTCACAGATTACATCGGTTTCTGTAACCCTTTTTACAATCATTGAAACAAGTCCGTCGTTTATAAGGATTTTTGTACCCACGGTTACATCGCCCGTTATGCCTTTAAAGGATACGGACGCCTGTTTTTCATCGCACTCAACATCTTTTGTGGTGAGAATATACTCGTCACCCTTATTAACGGTAACGGGCAAATTGTCACGGAACAGCCCAAGGCGCACCTCGGGGCCTTTCGTATCAAGCATTGTTGCAACGGGGGCGTTCAGTTCATCGCACAGGCGGGTTAACTGTTCAAACCGCTTTTGATGCATTTTGTAGTCGCCGTGAGAAAAATTGAAGCGAGCCACATTCATTCCGCTTTTAATAATCTCACGAAGTATTTTGTCATTATCGGTTGCAGGGCCTAAGGTGCATATAATTTTTGTTTTTCTCATTGTATCACCGATTATTTTATAATTTTTAATGTAATTATCTCAAAGGGCTTGAAATCAACGGTTACGCTGTTGTTTTCAACAGTAAGCTCCTTTATATTATTCTCAAGCATATCGCATAAATATGCTTTTTTTACATCAAATCCCAATTTTATTTCCGCTGTTGTGCGTTTGTTGAAGTATTCACATCCGCGCAGGATTATACTGTCGGAGTCCTCTGCCTGTTTTGCTGTTTCAAAAATACAATTGTCGCAGTCAACAGAGAATAAAGAATACTCATCGGGAAGTTTGCCTTTTTTATCCCCTGATTTTACGCAGAGCATAGGAATATTTACATCATACGCCTTTTGAATTGTGCCTGCCTCACGGTAATCGCCCTTATGGGGATAAAGTGAATAAGTAAAGCTGTGCTCACATTTATCGGCGTCGGGGTCAGGGAAAGTGCCGCATTTCAGCATTGTAAGGCTCATAATGCCGTCGTGAATTGCGTGGCCGTATTTACAGTCGTTTATAAGGCTTACGCCGTAGCCGTACTCGGACAAATCGCAGTATTTATGAGCGCAAACCTCAAAGCGCGCGGCGTCCCAGCTTGTGTTTTTATGGGTGGGACGCTCAACGGAGCCGAACTGAATATCATAAACCGCTTTATTTGAATTCACATCTACGGGGAAAGCGGTTTTAAGCACAAGATGGGATTCTTTCCAATCAATATTTGTATCGAAATCAATACGGTCAATATTGTTGTAAAGATAAATATTCTGAACTATTGTGCTGTTTTTAAATTTCTTTGTGATTTTAAGTCCCGCACGCTCGCCCTCGTTAAGAATTTCAACTGACTCTACCCTATCGGCCTCCCAATGCTTTTCGGTATAATAGCTGCTGATTTCCCAATTATCGTATTCTCTCGGATAATCCTCATAAGCGGTTATAACATTACCGCGCTCACCGTTTTTGAGCACCTCGCGGTTGTTTCGTTTATCAAAGATTGAAGTAAATGTGCCCTTATCATCAAGTACGAGGCGGAAAAAGTCGTTTTCGATTGAATTTGAACTCACCTTGACTTTGGACTGTTCCTCTGTAAGATTTACAGCCTTGTAGCCCTTTGCGGGAACATTCGGGACGAAATAGCACTTACCGCCTACGGTGACTGCACCGCTGTTCGGGAATGAATGAGGGTTAAACACAACATAGGTCTTTTCGGAATTTACATTTTCCGCAATGTTTTCTGCGGCGGTTTTAATGATATTATTACCTGTTTTTCCGATTTCTTCATACTGCTTGTGAGAAACTTCGTAAACCTCTTTGATTGAGGAGCCGGGGATAATATCGTGGAACTGGTTTAAAAGGATTGTTTCCCAGCAGTTTTGCATATCTTTTTTAGGATATGCGCCGCCGCAGAGAATATTATCCATCAGCGAAAGTGTTTCCGCTCGCTGGAACATAAACTCCGATTTACGGTTATATTTTTTATTCTTTGCCTGGGAAGTATATGTCCCTCTGTGGAATTCAAGATACAATTCACCCGACCACCGGGGAAGCTTGGGATTATTCTCTGTTTTTTCTTTAACATCGTTAAGAAAATCGCCCGCAAACGCCATTTTTGCCGTTGATGTACCGGGAATACCGTATTTCAAACGGTCATAGTATTCCAAATCCTTGCGGATAGGTCCGCCGCCGCCGTCACCGAATCCGAAAGTTATGAGCACATCGTCATACAAATCCTTTTGCTGATAACGGTCATAAGCGCCTCTGAGCTGATTGGCGTTAAGCTTAGCATTATATGTAACATTTGTTGCAGGCTCTTCGCCCTTAACTTTATCCTGCGCCGTCATAAAGTGAGTAAACACGGGAGTATTGTCAATACCGTGCCACATAAAGGTATCATAGGGCATTTTGTTCATTTCGTTCCATCCGATTTTGGAGGTTATGAACTTATCTACGCCGCATTTTTGCATAATCTGGGGAAGTGCCGCAGAATAGCCGAAAACATCGGGCAGCCACAGTATTTTACTTTCAACGCCGAATTCCTCTTTCATAAAGCGTTTGCCGTAAAGGAACTGACGGACAAGGCTTTCGCCGGAAGAAAGGTTGCAGTCTGCCTCAACCCACATTCCGCCTTCAACTTCCCACCTGCCCTGCTTTACCATTTCTTTGACTTCCGAATAAAGCTCGGGACTTTCTTCTTTAAGATATTTGTAAAGCTGAGGCTGGCTGGACATAAACTTGTATTCGGGGTATTTTTTCATAAGCGCCAGCACGGTGGAAAATGAACGGAGAACCTTTTCCCGCGTTTGGGCGAGAGTCCACTCCCATGCAACATCTATATGAGTGTGCCCTATGCATAAAGCGTGAGTTTCCCCCTCACGGCAGTATTTGCCGTAAAACTCTGTTTTGAGGTATTCCTCAGCTTTGTCAAGAGAGGCGTAGTATTCCTCCGAATATGGAGAACGCATATCAATTAAATTGACAGCATTATTAAGATACTTTTTAATTTCAAAGTAATTCCTTGAATTTTCATCCTCAAATTCAAGAATTTCAAAGGGTACCTTTATATCATAAAAAACCTTTCGGGTTTTCTCATCAACAAGCTGTAAATATGCAAGAAAATCAAGATACTCATCGTGAATACTGCCTGAATAAGCATAAAGATACACTTCCTGCTCGCCCTCACCGTCTAAAAATACCTCACGGTGATTTTTATCAATTCCCTGCTGTAATTTACCGTTGACATACGCAATAAACTGGGGATTTATGCAAGCCCAGCCCTGCTTTGAATCGGAGGCAACGGAAAGCTGAACCTCGCCGCCCCTGAAATCCTCGGGAACGGTAATTTTTTTATAAAACCATGCGTGGGTATCTTTTTTACCGCCCCAACGGTCTTTGTAAGGCGTAAATGTACGGAAAGAGCCGTCAACGGGCGGCAGAGTGTTATCTGTTTTATAGTCACATTCTTTAAAAAGAAAATCTTTTTCCATTACACTTTTCTTTATAATGAAATGCTCAAATTCGTCAAGGAATACTCTTATTCTGTCCTCGATAAAATCTTTAATCATAACAAAAATCCTTTCATTCTCCGAAAATATCGCTCATCATATAAAATGAACCGCAAACCAAAACGGTATCATCTTGTTGAGCCGACGACATTATATATTCATAACCTTTTCGGGGGCTATCAATCGCCTTTGTATCTTTACAGTATTTTTTCGCAATTTTTGAAAGTTCCGAGCAGTTTACGGCTCTGGGATTAGAGGGCGTAACGGTTACAACCGATTTGCAAAGCGGGGCAATTCTGCTTATATAGCCCTCGGTATCCTTATCCGCCATAAGTCCTACCAGCATTCTTATATTTTTAAGCTTATATTTTAAAATGAAAGCACGCAACGCCTCGGCACAGCCCTCGTTATGACCGCCGTCACGGATAGTCAACGGCTTTTCGCCGATTATCTCCATACGGGCAAGCATACGGGTATTTTCAATGCCCTTTTTTATTGCGAAGCCGCTGATATTTAAAATCCTTGCCGCTTCAATGGCATTAACCGCATTTTCAAGCTGATGATTTCCCGTAAGACGGATTTTGTATTTTTCATTATTATACATAAACTCCGTACCAAAAATGCTGTCTGATACAATTTCGGCTTTTTGGGGATTGGTAACTTTCAGCTCGCCGTCTTTTTCACGGACGGTATTTTCAATAACTGAAAGAGCCTCCGCCTTCTGATTGGCGCTTGTAACAACCTTTGAGCCGTTTTTGATAATTCCGCATTTTTCAAAGGCGATTTTTGTAATTGTATCGCCTAAAATTGCCGTATGGTCAAGAGAAATTGAGGTTATCAGGACAGCCTCGGGACTTTTCAGCACATTGGTTGCGTCAAATCTGCCGCCCAAGCCCACCTCGATAACGGCATAGTCACAGCCGCTCTCATAAAAACATAGAAATGCGGCGGCGGTTATTGCCTCGAACTCGGTTATAACAACTTCTTTTTTGTTCAATTCCTCAATTTTTTCACGGACCGCCGTAACGCACCTTGCAAGCACATCTTTTTGTATATTTTCGCCGTTGATTTTTATTCGCTCACAAAAATCAATAACATAAGGCGATGTGAAAAGCCCTGTTTTGTGTCCGTCTGCGGTCAGCATATTGGCTATCATTGTTGAGGTTGAGCCCTTGCCGTTTGTTCCTGCAATATGCACGGTTTTGATTTTATTTTGCGGATTGCCGAGACGCTCTAAAAGCATTTCAATGCGTTCAAGCCCCGGTTTTATCCCAAACGCTAAAAGTGAGTGGATATACTCCACAGACTGAGTATAATTCATAATTATTTCATCTTCATTGAAATGTCAAACGCCTTTACGGAATGTGTCAGAGCGCCGAGAGAGATTATGTCAACGCCTGTTTTTGCCGCATCGGCTATATTATCGAGAGTGATATTTCCCGACGCCTCGGTTTTTGCCCTGCCGCCGATATACTTTACACATTCAGCCATTTGTTCATTTGTCATGTTGTCGAGCATAATAATATCTGCGCCTGCTTTTACTGCTTCTTTAACCTCGTCGAAATTTCTCGTTTCCACTTCGATTTTCACCATGTGGCCGAGTTTTTCCCGAAGTGTTTTGACTGCATTTTCAATTCCGCCGCAAGCGTCGATATGATTGTCTTTAAGCATTGCGCCGTCGGAAAGATTGTAGCGGTGATTTTTGCCGCCGCCGCATACAACCGCATATTTCTGAATTGCACGAAGTCCGGGGAGGGTTTTGCGAGTGTCGGTTACTGCGGCATTTGTACCCTTACAGAGTTCTACCGCTTTATGCGTCATTGTAGCAATTCCCGACATATGCTGAATTAAATTCAGCGCCGTTCTCTCGCCCTTTAAAAGGCAGGCTGTTTTTCCGCTGAAATCAACAATAACCTCGCCTTTTTTCACCTCGTCGCCGTCCTTTTTATATGCGGTATATGAAAAAGTATCGTCAAGGATTTCAAAAACTCTCATAGCCGCATCAAGTCCGCAAAGCACGCCGTCCGCCTTTGCAACGAAATAGGCATCGTTACGCTGATTTTCGGGAATGAGATAATCGGCGGAAACATCAATATAATTTATATCCTCTGTGATTGCCGTTTTGATTAACTCATCTACATAGAATTTATTAAGCATCATTTGTCGCTGACCTCCCTGAGTATTATATATGCCACCGTTGCAAGGCTTAAAGCCTCACAGTAATCGGGTGTTATTTTGAATTTACCGTTTTTAAGTCTTGTAAGAATTTCCCCTACTCTTTTAAAGCCTGTTCTTACTGCATCGTCATTGGCAGGCATTACAAAATACGAGCGCTGCATTATACTGCGTATTTCCGTTCTGACACCTTTCATCAGCGGAGCACCGTCAAGGTCAACGGCGTGGGAATAGTTTTCGCTTACACTTGGATAACCCAAATCAATACAGCGGACTATATCATCGGCACATCTCCGCGCAAACACGAGAGCCTCCAAAAGAGAGTTGCTCGCCAAGCGGTTTTTACCGTGAACACCTGTATTTGAACACTCTCCCACAGCGTAAAGACGGGATACGGTGGTGCGTGAATTCAAGTCCACCTCAATTCCGCCCATCAGGTAATGCTGACATGGGAATATGGGAATTAAATCCTTTGTTATATCCACTCCGTATTTTAAACAACCTTCGTAAATTCCGGGAAAACGGTTTAAAAGATAATCACGGTCCCGATGGGTAATATCAAGATAGAAATTGTTACTTCCCGTTCTCCTCGACTCAATTATAATAGCCTTTGAAACAACATCGCGGGGGGCTAACTCCAACCGCTCATCATAACGGTGCATAAATCTTTCCTTATTGCAGTTAAGAAGATATGCGCCCTCACCCCTTACAGCCTCGCTTATGAGGAACTGCTCTCTGCCGTCGGAATTAAAGGCGGTGGGGTGAAACTGAACATAGCTTAAATTTTTAATTCTTGCGCCTAATTCATAAGCAAGGCGAATTCCGTCGCCCGTTGCTACCGACGGATTGGTGGTGTATTTATAAACCCTGCCGATACCGCCTGTTGCCAGAACGCAATAGCTTGCAAGATATTCCTC
This sequence comes from uncultured Clostridia bacterium, assembly GCA_946041635.1. Classification (GTDB taxonomy): domain Bacteria; phylum Bacillota; class Clostridia; order Oscillospirales; family Acutalibacteraceae; genus Fimenecus. Next base: position 31,162 of record CAMGDG010000002.1, on the reverse strand, counting down.
CTGACCGTCACCGCAGAGCACATTGGCGCAAATTCCGCTTTTTACCCGTGAAAGCTTGAAAACGGGTGAATTCTCAACGAGAGTTATATTCTTATGCTTTTTTACCTCTGCCAAAAGCTTATTAACCATTTCCGCCCCCGTTGTGTCCTTATGGTGGACAATTCGGCGGCGGCAATGACCGCCTTCAAGAGTTTTTTGCAGAGTTCCGTCGGGATTTTTATCAAAATCCACGCCGTATTCCATAATTTTACGGACTTGATCGGGTCCCTCGTGGACAAGAGTAGTCACGGCGTCAATATCATTGCACCGCTGACCTGCAATCATAGTATCCTCAATGTGCAAATCGTAGCTGTCGTTTTCAAAACTCAAAACTGCCGCAACGCCGCCCTGAGCCAAAGAACTGTTTGAAACGGTTTCGCTCTTTTTAGAGAGCACCGTTATACTTAGGTTTTCAGGCAGGCAAAGCGCTGTATAAAGCCCTGCAACGCCACAGCCGATTATAAGCACATCGCATTTTTTTGACATCTTACTTCATATCCTTTCAATACGCAGGAAAAGATTACACTTTTACGCATACTATATTATCACAGGTTGTCAAAAAATAACAGAATTTTTTAATAAAAAATCCACTTTCAGTATTTTACATATATTTTACCGATTTCTTTTGGATTTATAGAGAAAAATCACAACAGGCTAAATAAATATTGACTTATTATCCTTGACACGCAAAAAGGCTTGTGATATACTTTTTATCGAAATAAATCTTTGAAAGAGTTAGGAGCTTTTATCATGGAAAGAATTAAAACAATAGAAACAAGAGACCTTAAAGAAAGCGCTGTTAAGGGCGGCTGCGGCGAATGCCAGACTTCCTGCCAGTCAGCTTGCAAAACCTCATGCGGCGTTGCAAATCAGCAGTGCGAAAACTGCGAAAGCAAATAAGGAATTAAAATTATTGCTTAAAGCAGGTAATACACCTCGTATTACCTGTTTTTTATTGAAATGAGTTGGATTTATGGTACATCAATATAAATTAAACGGTTATAACATTGTCCTTGACACTTGCTCGGGCTCTGTTCACGCAGTTGACGAAATAGCATACGACATTATCGGTTTATACAAAGAAAAAAGCCCCGAAGAAATTGCAGAAATTATTACGGAAAAATACGCAGATGAAAATATTACTCCCGACGATGTTTTTGAATGTATTGAAGATGTGAAGGCGCTTGAAGAAAAGGGAAAGCTTTATACTCCCGATACATATGAGGATATGGCATTTGATTTTAAAAACCGCAACACGGTTATCAAGGCTTTATGCCTACATGTTGCCCACACTTGCAATCTCAACTGTGAATACTGCTTTGCAAGTCAGGGTAAATATCACGGTGAAAGAGCTTTAATGAGCCTTGAAACAGGTAAAAGGGCACTTGATTTTCTCATAGAGAATTCCGGCACACGGCGCAATCTTGAAGTTGACTTTTTCGGCGGCGAGCCTTTGATGAACTTAGAGGTTGTCAAAGAACTTGTAGCCTATGCCCGTGAAATTGAAAAGATACATAACAAAAATTTCCGTTTTACTCTTACAACAAACGGAATACTAATTGATGACGATGTAATTGACTTCTGCAACAAGGAAATGAGCAACGTTGTTTTAAGTCTTGACGGCAGGAAAGAGGTACACGACAGACTGCGCAAGGATTATCAAGGCAGAGGAAGTTATGATATAATCGTGCCTAAATTTCAGGAATTTGTCCGCCGCAGAGGGGATAAAAGTTACTACATAAGAGGCACATTCACCCACGCAAACACGGATTTTACAAACGATATTTTCCACATGGCGGATTTGGGATTCAAGGAATTAAGCATGGAGCCTGTTGTTTGCGCTCCCGACGATAAAAGCGCACTTACAAAAGAAGATTTGCCCCTTCTTTTTGAGCAATATGAAATACTTGCAAAAGAGATGCTGAAACGCCAAAAAGAAGGCAACGGGTTTACATTTTATCACTATATGCTGGACCTTACTCACGGTCCGTGCATATACAAGCGTATTTCGGGCTGTGGCAGCGGTACGGAATATATGGCTGTAACTCCCTCGGGTGAGCTTTACCCCTGCCATCAGTTTGTAGGCGACAAAAAATACCTTTTAGGAAATATTTATGACGGCGTTACAAACAAAGAAATTCAAAACGAATTCAAGCTCTGCAACGCATACGCAAGAAAAGAGTGTGCCGACTGCTGGGCAAAGCTTTACTGCTCAGGCGGATGTGCGGCAAACTCGTACCATGCTTCGGGTAAAATCACGGGTATTTACGAATACGGCTGTGAGCTTTTCAAGAAACGCATTGAATGTGCAGTTATGATGAAGGTAGCGGAGCAATTCGATAACTGAGGGGTATTTTATGAACACGCCGATTGCCGATTTTGTAAAAAACTACACAAAGAGCAATTTTTCCCGACTTCACATGCCGGGGCATAAAGGCGTATCTTTAATAGGCTGTGAGAGCCTTGATATTACGGAAATAAAGGGTGCAGACGAGCTTTACAGCCCAAGCGGTATTATTCGTGAGAGCGAAAGTAATGCCTCAAAGCTTTTCAATACGGAAAGAACGGTATATTCCGCAGGCGGTTCGTCGCAGAGTATAAATGCGATGCTGTATCTCGCCTTTTTGCGTGCCGAAAAAAAATACAGACCGTTTGTATTGGCTGGCAGAAACGCTCACAAGTCGTTTATATACGCTTTGGCAAAGCTTGATTGTGATGTTGAATGGATTTATCCCCAAAACGAACACGGGATATGCCGCTGTACCGTTACTGCGGATGTACTCCGTAAACGGTTGAAAGAACTTGAACACTTGCCTTTTGCCGTGTATATTACAAGCCCCGATTATTTGGGCGGAATTGCGGATATTGCAGGACTTTCGGCAGTTTGCGGAGAGTATAACATCCCCTTGCTTGTTGACAACGCTCACGGTGCCTATCTTGCTTTTACCGAAGAAAAAAATCACCCCATACTTATGGGCGCCGATATGTGCTGTGACTCCGCTCACAAAACCCTGCCTGTGCTCACGGGCGGCGGATATTTACACATTGCAAAGGGCGACAAGTACGGATTTTCAAAAGACGCAGTCAGGGCTACGGAGATTTTCGGCTCCACAAGCCCCTCATATCTAATCTTACAATCCCTGGACCTTTGCAACAGATACATAGATGAAAAAATTTGTGAGGAAATTAAATTTAGCAGAAAAAAATGCGATGAAATACGCCTTGTTATGAAAGAAAAAGGTATTTCCGACATATCGGACGAGCCGTTGAAAATTACGGCGGATTTACGCGGCTTTACTCCCCCTCTCGGCGGATTTTCGGAATATTTCAGGTCTTGCGGTATTGAGCCTGAATACGGTGACGGAGATTTTGCGGTTTTTATGGTATCGCCTTTCAATCATACGGCTGATTTTGAGAAACTGAAAGAGGCATTCAGAAGTCTTAATTTTGAAGCAAAAGCCCGAAGCGAACCGATGATATTACAAACCGCAAAAAGGGTAATGACCGTGCGTGAAGCCGTATTTTCACAATGTGAAACTGTCAAGGCGGAAAATTCTCTGGGCAGGATCTGCGCAAGTCCTACCGTTTCCTGCCCCCCTGCTGTCCCCATTGCAGTAAGCGGCGAGGTTATCAACGAAAATCATATAATACTTTTTAAGCATTATAAAACAGACAATATATCTGTGGTTCAGGAGTGAATTTTATGTGGATTGTTTTTGCACTGCTTTCGGCATTTTTTGCAGCACTTACATCAATACTTGCAAAAGTGGGCATTGATGGCGTAGGTTCCAATCTTGCAACGGCAATACGCACCGTCGTGGTGGTTGCATTTTCATGGCTTATGGTTTTTGTGACAAATGAGCAAGCGGGAATTGCCAACATCAGCCGAAAAAGCTGGCTGTTTTTAATCCTTTCCGGGCTTGCAACGGGTGCCTCGTGGCTGTGCTATTACAGAGCTCTTAAAATAGGCGATGTTACAAAGGTTGTGCCCATTGATAAACTCAGCGTGGTTTTCACAATGATTATGGCTTTTGTTTTTCTTCATGAGGAATTCAACGCAAAATCCGTTATCGGAATACTGCTCCTTACAGCCGGTACGCTTGTTATGGTACTGTAAATTCAGACTATATTGATATTTTTTGAAAAAACTGTTGACTTTTTGCCGCCGTAATGGTAATATATTTGGGCGACAAAAAGTAAATATGCGCCGGTAGCTCAGCTGGATAGAGTGTTTGGCTACGAACCAAAAGGTCGGGGGTTCGAATCCCTTCCGGCGTGCCAAAAATAAAAGAGTCACTTTTGTGGCTCTTTTATTTTTTGTATGTTATAATTCAAGGGATTCGAACCCTGAGAGGGTTGATGCGTTAAGAAAACAGTCCGGCGGACTGTTTTTAGCATCAAGGTCTGAACGGCTTTGCCGTGAGGACGGTGGATTTTGCTTCGCAAAAGACACATCCCTTCCGGCGTGCCAGAAAAAGACGATTGCCGAAGCAATCGTCTTTTTCAATGATATCCGTTCCTGTCGGAACGGGTGATATACCTTCGGTATGATATCGCTCTGCGAGCGATGATATATGCCTTCGGCATATAAAGGAACGGATATTATATCATATTTGCAAAGCAAATATATCATACGGCAACGCCGTATATCATATCGCGTCAGCGATATATCATTGAAAAGTACCGAATTAAGAAAATACAGGGTACGGTTCTCTGTCTTTCCTCCCCTGTCTTTCCTGTCCCCTGCTCTTGTTCCGTAAAATTGACAAAATAAAAGGACGGTTCTTCGGACTTTATCAGTCGGGAACCGTCCTTTTGAATTGTTGGTTTTAAAAAGGTAAATATCCGAATTGGGAATTTGTTACCAACACGGCAATATAACCGATATATATACAAACCATCAATGCGCCCTGCCAGCGGCTGAGTTTTTTGAAAATCAGCGTTGGGATAATCGCAATACAGATAACTAAAAGACAAACGGGCATATCAAGGAACGCAGACTGCTTTCCTACGGGAAGCGCGCCGCCTGAAAGGAACGCACAAATCGGCAAAATCATAGTAAGGTCAATAATATTTGCGCCGATTATGTTACCGATAGATAAATCGGACTGTTTCTTGACAATGGCGGTAATAGTTGTAACAAGCTCCGGTAAAGATGTGCCCACAGCTATAATCGTTACGCCGATAATCGCCTCGGAAACGCCCAGCTGTCTTGCAATAATCGTACCGTCGTCAACAAGAAGGTCGGCACCTACCACAATACCTAATGCGCCTACGATAAATTTGAAGATATTTTTCAAAAGCTCTTTACCGTTTACATCCGGCTTACCGTCGCCGTCCTCATCAATAATGGAAGCTTTACCTGTGATGATATTTTCAATCATAAATACAACGAAAATTGCCATCAGAATAATGCTCTGCCAAAGTGACAGGCTCAAATTATTGGAAAACACGCACAGTCCTGCAACGGCAAGAATCATCAAGGCGCCTTTGAAGGCAACTTCTTTCCGCTTGACAAGAGCGGGCATACACAAAACGGATATGCTCATTATCAGGCCCACATTTGCCGTAACCGAACCCACTGCGTTTCCCACAGCCATGTCGTTTTGTCCTTTTGTAGCGGCAATGGCGGAAACAAGCAGTTCCGGGAGGGTTGTTGCAAAGCTGACAACCGTTGCACCGATAACGAACTTGGGAATACCCGTTGCCTCTGCAATCCATGTGGCGGCGTCAACAAAAATATCTCCGCCCTTAACGATGAAAAACAAGCCGAGCACAAACATAATGACAACATATATCATATTATCGCCGGCAATTCCCAAAAGGCCTGCAAGTGAGGATGAAATTTCCATTTTGTAATTCCCCTTTTGTTGAAAAATTTATTCGCAAATTACTGAAAATTTTAACATATTGCAGTGAGAAAGTCAATACAAAAGAAAGTGTGTTTATTCTGAAAAAGAAAGAGCGAAACGGTAAAAAAGGGACTGTCCCCTTTTTACCGTTTTCCTTTAATTACAGTATTCCCATAAAATACTCAACTGCGATTGCTACAATAACTACAAGAGCGGAGATAATAAATCCGTGGAGCATGGGCGCAAAGCCTGATTTTTTCATATCCTTGAAGCTTGTATTAAGTCCGATAGCCGCAAGTGCGGACACCATTAAGAATTTGCTTACACCCTTCATTCCCGAAGAAACCGCCTGGGGAATTACGCCAAAGCTGTTGATTACCGCCAGAGCGAGAAATCCCAGAATAAACCAAGGTATTATTTTGGTAAGTCCTAATTTTGCCTTAACCGCTGCTCCGCCTGCGCCTGCCTCTTTGCGCTTAATGCGGGCGTTTATGAGTGCAAATGCTATTACTGTGGGAATAATGGAAAGTGTACGGGTAAGTTTTACCATTGTTGCGAAGTCGCCTGCCGCCTCGGAAAATGCGTAGCCTGCCGCTACAACGCTGGAAGTATCGTTTACCGCCGTACCTGCCCAAAGTCCGTATGCCATATCAGAAAGTCCCATAGCTTGTCCCATTATGGGGAAAAGCACTATCATTGCCATATCGAAAAGGAAGGTAGCGGACATTGCATAGGCAATATCGCTGTCGTCCGCATCAATTACGGGTGCGATTGCGGCAATAGCCGAGCCTCCGCAGATACCTGTTCCCGCTGAAATCAGATTTGAAAGTTTCCAGTTTATTTTCAGCGCTCTGCCTACAAAATAACCTACTCCGAAGCAGGTAAACAATGTAAACGCCATTACGCACAGTGACATTTTACCCACTTCAAGTACAATTTTAATATTAAGGCTTGCACCCAGCAGGATAATTGCGAATTTCAATATTTTTTTCGAGGTGAATTTCAAGCCTGCCGAAAAAGTATCGTTGGGCTTCCAAAAATGATTGATAATCATACCGATAAAAAGCGCAATTACCGATGCGCCTATAAGATGAATCGGCAAAATGCTTTCAATAAGCTTTGAGATTGCGGCTATTATCAGCGCCGCCGCAAAGCCGGGTACAAGTTTTCCTGTTTTTTTGATTGCTTCCATAATTATCTCCTCATTTCTCAAATTCCTCTTGATTTTACTACACTTTTATAATAAAATCTAATTATTGTTTACTATTAAATGATAAATAATACTTATCAAGGAGTACTTTATGATTGATACCCGACTGAAAACCTTTTTAACGCTGTGCGATATAATGAACTACCGTCAAACCGCAGAAAAACTCAATATGACTCAGCCTGCGGTTACTCAACACATACATTATCTTGAAAATCTATACGGATGCAAGCTGTTTATTTATGACAGGAGAAGCCTTAAAATGACGCCGGAGGCAGAAATTCTGAAAAAATATGCGGAAAATGTGCTGTATCAGGAAAATAAACTTAAAACCGAACTTGAAAGAAAAGACGGCGTCAGCCTTACTGTGGGGGCGACGAAAACCGTAGGCGAATATGTTATTGCGGAGCACATATCACGGTTTTTGGAAGAACCCAAAAACAGCATTTGTGTAAAAATCGAAAACACGGATAAGCTTATTGCCGCTTTATCCGAGGGGGAAATTGATTTTGCGCTGATTGAGGGCTTTTTTGACCGAAGCAGATATTCTTCCCGTCTTTACCGTGAGGAGCCGTTTGTGGGGCTTTGCGGTAAAGGTCACCCATTTGCAAACCGCACTGTATCACTTGACGATATTCGTAATGAAAACCTTATTCTGCGGGAAGAAGGCAGCGGAACAAGAAAAATCCTCGAACAGCTCCTTTACGAGCACAATCATTCCTTTGCCGATTTTAAACGCATAACTACCGTAAGCAGTTTCGGACTTATTACAAAGCTTTTGGAAAAGAACAACTGCATTACCTTTGCTTACCGTGCCGTTAAAGGCGGTAATAACGCACTCGCCGAATTCCGTGTTGACGGTTTTTCGGTATCCCGAGAATTCAATTATGTTTATCTTGACACGCCATTTTCACAATATGCCGTGGAATATTTTGACAGCTGTAAATAATATTTAACGCTACTCCCCTTTCATTGACAAAAGGTATGTAATATGATAAAATTTTTTGGAAATAATTGCATTAAACTGTGTTTTTAGAGGTGCGGCAAAATGTCTGATTATATATTTTCCGAGCAAAAGGATTTAGATTTATTTAACGGTTTTTCCGAAAACAACGGCGGTTCCATATATCAAACATCATACTGGGCTCAGGTAAAGAGTGCTTGGAAGCCGTCATATTATATGGGATATGAAAACGGCAAGCCCGTGCTCGGCGCATTATGCCTTGAGCGTGATGTAAAGGTGGGCAAGCTTTGGTATTGCCCCGACGGATTCGTCTGCGATTTAAAAAACGAAAAGCTTGTGGCGGATTTTTGTGCTTTTATGAAATCGGAGATGAAAAAGCACGGAATTTGCGCTCTTGTCTGCGACCCGCTTGTCTGCGAAAAGATTGACGGTGAACAATGCGACACATCATCAATTGACTCCATGCTCAAAGGCGGTTTTGTGCTTAATGACGACAAGGATTTTTACATTGTTCAGCCCGCATTAACCATAAATGCACCGCTGAAAGGTTACACTTCCGACGCATTTTTAAAGAAATGTGAAAAAGGCGTGCGCCACGGTTTAAAGGCGGCGGCAGACGGATTCTTATTTCACGAAACCTATGACAACATTACTCTGCCTGAACATCCCGAAAAGCTTGACGAATTTTTCTCGGTTATGACGGAAACATCGGACAGGACAATGTTTATACAGCGAGATAAAAATTATTATAAAACGATTATTACGGCGTTAAACGGCAAGGCGGTTATGGATTTCGTATATTGCGACCAAAAGCTGCGCCGTGAACACTGCGACAAGCTGAGAGAGGAAAAAGCCGCTCTCCTCCCCCGTCTTTCGGAGCTTGAAAGTGCCGAACCGAAAAACAAAAAGGAAATTGCGGCGGTAAAAAAACAGCTTGACGCAATTGACACCACACTTTCAAGAAATGAAAAGGCAGATAAAGAGCTTCAAGAAAAATTCGGCGACGATATTCCCGAAAAGCTTTGTCTTGCAGTGGGAATTACCTCCCGTTTCGGGAAAACGGCAATCTGCCTTTACGGCGGCACGAGAAATGTACTTCGCAACACTCTGCGCCCTACCCATTATCTTAACTGGGTGCGAATTTGCAAAAGTATTGATGAAGGCATTGAAATTCACGATTTGGGAAGAATTACCGGTAACCCCGACGATGAAAGCAATCCCCTTTACGGTCTTGCAAAGTATAAAAAAAGCTATAACGGCGAGGTAACGGAATATGTGGGCGATATGTATCTGATTGCGGATAAATTCAGGTTTATGCTGTTCAGGACTTTGCTCCCGAAGGTTAAAAAGATAAAAAATACGGTTTTGAAAAAGCACATTAAAGAACAGACGGTTAACAGAAGCCGGTCAGAATAAGGCGGGTTATTATGTATAGTTTTAAGGCTGATATTCCAATTAAAGAATTTACGGAATTTGTTGAAGGCTCATCTTTTGCCACCATCCAGCAAACAGAGGCTTGGAGCCGTCTTAAAGGTAACTGGAAAAGCAGTTTTTGCGGAGTTTACAAGGACAATGAACTCAAAGGCGTTGCGTTGATACTCATGCGCACCCTTATGCCGGGTTTTGTATATGCTTACTGTCCCAGAGGTCCGATTATGGATTTTTGCGATGCTGACGCTGTGCGTGCTTTTACTGACGGAGCAAGGGAATTTTGTAAAAAGAACGGTGTATATCTTTTAAAAATCGACCCTGCAATCGTTGTAGGTAAAACACTTCCCGATATGCCAAAGGAAAGATATTTTGACCCATTTGATTTAGATAAGGGCAAAGAGGAATTTGACAATCTTGTAAAATGCGGCTTTACCCACAAAGGCTTTGGCAAGAGCCTTGACTCGGCTACACAGCCCCGTTTTAATGCGCTTATCCCCTTAAAGGACGCTGACGGAAATCCCCTTGATGCCGCAAAGCTTAAAAAGAACTACAAAACAAAAATCAGAAAGTACCTTGGTACATTTCAGTCGGCAAGAGGGCTGTTTTATGAAGAAGCGGAGCACACAAGGGAAAACATTGCAATTTTTAAAAAGATTTTAAGCAATACAGAGGCAAGACAGCAGATTTCATTAAGGAATGAGGAATATTTCTCAATTCTTGCCCAAGCGTTCGGCGACAAGGCATTCTTTGCTTTTGAAAAATGCAATGTTAATGCCTATATAGAAAATCTTGACGAAAGGCTCCAAAAAGAGCCTGAAAATCAGCAAAAACTGACTGAGCAGAAAAATGACGCTCTCAATGTTATGGCTGAACGGGGCGAAACCGTTCCTCTTTCGGCACTTTTAACGGTTTATCCCCCAAACAAAGAGGGTGTAAAAATCGCCGAATACCTTTATGCAGGCTCGGATTTATCTGTTTTCTCCTCATTTTGCGCCACGCTCTGCGGTCTTTGCACACAATGCACCCTATGTATTGAAAAAGGCTGTGATTTTCTTGATTTGGGCGGCGTTTCAGGATATTTTGACGACGGATTGTATGAATTCAAAAGCCCGTTTAATCCCATTATTCTTGAATATGCAGGCGAATTTGACCTGCCTATAAGCAATATGAAATACGGAATAATGGAAAAAGGACTTCCCGTATTGAAAAAGGGATATTCAAAGTTAAGAAAACTGTTGAAAAAATAAAAAGACCGCATATGCGGTCTTTTTTACATATGAAAAACATAGTTTTCTAAACGAATTACTGTTCGCTTTTGAGCCTTTTGCGGATTTCACGCATATCAGGCGGCAAGTCTTCATCGGGCATATTGTTTGGCACTTCGGTGGTGCCTGCGGCTTTGGCGGTCTCGTAATACCAGCATTTAAAATTGACCGTATCCAATGTCTCCTGCAACTCCGCCATCTGCTTTTCCACCTCGGCTTTGCGCTTTTGAAACAGCGCAAGCCTTTCGTCAATGGTTTCATCTCCCAGCATACACAGATGGATAAACGAACGAATATCCTTAATCTGCATACCCGTCTTTTTTAAGCACGAAATGATTTTCAGCCACTCGTAATCGCTGTCCCGAAACACCCGAATACCGCCCTCGGAGCGCTCCACAAACGGCAGTAAGCCCTCTTTCTCGTAATAGCGCAAGGCAGAGGGTGCAACACCCAATTTTTTTGCCATTTCCCCCACGGTATAGTGCATTTTTCATTCCTCCGAAAAAATTTAAAAAAAACCTCTTGACTTAAAGTTAACTTTAAGTTGTAGAATTTTACTTGAAAGAATTATACAGCACTTTTTCGGTGCAGTCAAGAAGGCGTTTTTGTGGAAGTCTCCGAAAAAACGCGACCGCTTGGCGAACAAAAATGAAAAATCATATAAGGAGTGTTTTGTATGTTAGGAGAATTTACCTATTGCAACCCAACAAAGCTGTATTTCGGGCGTGACGCCTTAAACGGCTTAAACGAAGAACTGCCGAAATACGGCGACACCGTACTGCTTTGCTACGGCGGCGGTTCTATCAAGAAAAACGGCATCTATGACAAGGTTGTTGCCATTTTAAAATCAAACGGCAAAACGATTATCGAGGACGCAGGCGTAATGCCCAACCCGACGGCGGAAAAACTGTTTGAAGGCTGTGCGTTGGCTCGCGAAAACCGCGTGGATTTGATTTTGGCGGTAGGCGGTGGCAGTGTTTGCGATTATGCAAAAGCCGTTTCCGTTTCGGCGTACTGCAATGAAAATCCGTGGGACAAATACTATTTGCGCATGGAAGACCCGGGCAATGAAATTATCCCCGTCGGCTGTGTGCTGACAATGGTGGGTACAGGCAGTGAAATGAACGGCGGTTCGGTCATTACCAACCACGGGCAAAAATTAAAAATCGGGCACGTGTTCGGCGAAAATGTGTTCCCGAAATTCTCGGTGCTCAACCCCGAATTTACCCTAACCTTGCCGAAATATCAAATGGTATCGGGGATTTTCGATATTATGTCGCACATTTTGGAGCAGTATTTTTCGGGCGAGGACGACAACACCTCGGACTACATTATGGAGGGACTTTTACGGTCGCTTATCCATTCCTCGAAAATTGCCGTGGAAAAACCCAACGATTATGAGGCACGCAGTAATATAATGTGGATTGCAACATGGGCACTGAACACCCTTGTTGCAAAGGGAAAATCAACGGACTGGATGGTACATATGATTGGGCAGTCAGTCGGCGCATATACTGACGCCACGCACGGTATGACGCTGGCGGCGGTTTCACTTCCCTATTACAAGCACATTTTGCCTTACGGCTTGCAGAAATTCAAACGGTATGCCGTCAATGTCTGGGGTGTCAATCCCAACGACAAGAGCGATGAAGAAACGGCTCTCCAAGGGCTTGAGGCCATGGAAAACTATATGCGTTCCCTTGGGCTGACAATGAATATTACCGAATTCGGCGTTACAGAAGATATGCTGGACGGCATTGCAGAAGGCTCGTTCATTATGGAGGGCGGCTACAAGGTACTCCGTCACGATGAAATCGTGGAAATTTTGAAAGAAAGTATGAAGGCTGAAAAATGAAAAATGTATTGATACTCTCGTCAAGTCCGCGAATAGGCGGCAATTCCGACCTGCTTTGCGACCGTTTTCAAGCGGGTGCAGAAAGCGCAGGGCATAGAGTTGAAAAAATATTTTTAAAAAATTACAATATCGGATACTGCCGTGGATGCGGCGTATGCAATACTACACACAAATGCGTGCAAAAAGACGATATGGCGGCACTGCTTGAAAAGATGGTGCAGGCCGATGTGATTGTGCTTGCCACGCCCGTGTATTTTTACTCGATGGACGGACAACTGAAAACCTTTATCGACCGCACCGTACCGCGCTACACGGAAATCGCGAATAAAGATTTTTATTACATACTGACCGCTGCCGATACGGACAAAGAAAGCCTTACCCGTACCGTAGAAGGCTTGCGTGGTTTCACGCTGGACTGTCTGCCCGGTGCTAATGAAGCAGGCATTATATACGGCACAGGTGCGTGGCATATAGGTGAAATTAAAACTACTCAAGCCTATACGCAAGCATATGAAATGGGAAAACTGATTTAAGCATTTTTAAAGCGGTAGGGGTTATCCTCTACCGCTAAAATTTTATTGTTCGGTTGCCTGCGTTTGTGTTCCGTTATTATTTAGTTTTTTGAAAAGGAAATACACGCCTGCGAATATGAGCAATAATACTATTCCTGCTATAAAAGCCTTTACTGCCGACGGTGAGTAAGCGTCTGTCAATGGCTTTAAGAACACATATCCTATTAGATCGGTTGCACCCTCATTTGCGGTTTCAAATTTACTTTGAGCAATCTTTATTGCAATTCCGCACACAAAGGATACTGCACCGCCGTAAAGCAAAGCGTTAAACACATTGGGGAAATTCACTGCAACGAGCGCCACGCACAGTAAAACCGATATAAGGATAAGGTTTTTAACCGTTTTTTCAGAGAAAAGAACTATAATTCTGTCGCTACTGATACCGGTTGTACTTTCAATGTTTTGTATCACAAAAGAACGGACATACCTTTTTACTGCCTCTTCGGGGGTTTTTGCCCCGCTCGGGTCAAGCTCAGTGTTATCTTTTGAGCTTATGTTGTTCTCAATTCTTTGCTTGGCTTCATCACGGTCACTGTCGAGAAAATAATCCACAAGCTCAAATACTTCCTCTTTTATTGCCTTTTCAACAATATCGTTGGACAACACAGCTTCTACCGCCACATTTGCGAACATTGACGCAAAGGAATACTTGCTTTCAAGCGCTTGCTCCACAAATTTTGTTGCCGACTGACACACATAATCGTTAACTGTTACGGTTTGACCGTTCACCTTGAATTTCAATTCATTTAAATCAGCCGTTTTCACCTGTTCTTGAAAACCGTCGGACTTCAAATACTCTCTTGCTCCGCTGATTGCAACAGCGCCCAATACAGATGCCGTCAACACAGCAGAAAGAATTAAAGAAACAATGATTTTTACAGCCGTTATAACTTTTTTCTTAACATTTTCATTCATATAACTGCCCCTAAATCAGTACCCCGTACAAAATGCACGGGGTACTTTAAATTTTAGTTGAAAGTTAAGCCTCTTCTTTTTCTTCTGCCTTTTCTTCTTTTTTCTTATGGAAAAGAATTTTATCCACAGGGAAGTAAAGGAAGAATTGAAGTGCGGAGCAAACTGCTGTTGCAATGTTTCTTGCGGCGGCGTCGCCCCAGCCTAAATCGTTGAGAATCCAACCGTAAATTGTGGGATTAAGCCACTGGCTGAAACAAATAAGCGCAACCGTAAAAATAATATAAATCGGCAAAACAACCTTTGTGTTTGCGCCCGAATTAAAGGTTTTTTCCTTGTTTATAAAGAAAGCAACAATCTGCGCTGTGATGTTTGAAATAGCAAACACCCAGAAATAGCCCCATCCGCCGTCCTCAGCGGGATAATGGAAAACAAAGAAATCGCAGGGGTTGTCGTAAAGCGGTTTGAAAACGAGAGGTAATATATTTACCAAACCGAACTGAACGATGCAAGCGCCCAAGCTTACCACAATAAACTTTACGAACTGCCATAAGGTGTTAAGACCTGAGCCCTTCGACTCTGCGGCCTTATCAATGTCTTTTAATTTTGCCATAAATCATTCTCCTCAAATTACAATTTATGGATAAATCATACCACGCTGCCGCAAATAAGTCAATAAACTGAAAAAAATATGTGATAATTCACAACTCGGCGGTTAATTCTTTGTGTAAAGATTTGCATAGGGCCGTGAGCTTGACGGAGATAGCTTATAAAACTTTTCCTTTAAAATATATTCCTCTTCCTCTTTAAAAAGAACGCAGTATTTTTTTATACATCTTAAAAGCTCTTCGTTTTCCTCTTCATTAAGCTCCGAAACACTTATATTAGGGCTGATATGATGCTCGGGTACTTCACCTCGCACATAAATTTTGCCGCCGTGCATACCCGTGGCACAATGAGCACCCACAATGTCCTGATTTTTATCACGGTTAAGGCCGAGAACTATCAGAGTGCCCCCTGCCATATACTCGGCAAGAAAAGCACCCGCAATTCCGCCGATCACCACCGTGGGATGCATATTTTCAAACTCCTTCATATGAATTCCCGCACGGCTTCCCGCACGGTTTCTCACATAAATCTCACCGTCACGCATGGCATAACCCAGAGTGTCGCCCGTATGACCGTGAATTATAATTTCACCGCCGCCCATGGTATTGCCCACAGCCTCCTGAGCGTTGCCGAAAACCTCGATTTTACCGCCGTTGAGATATGCGCCCATATCATTGCCCGGCGTGCCGTAAAGATTCAAAGTTTTTCCCTTATCCATAGCGGCGCCGATATAACGCTGACCGTTTACATCTTCAATCAGTATTTCATCGTTTTCAGAGAGCAATTCTCTTACCTGCTCGTTAAGGCTTTGAAAGCCTTGTTTTCCTGCTGTTATTTTCATACCGTTACACCTCCCTATTCGCCTGCATGTGAAATTCCGAGAATTTCAAGCTCTTTTTCCGTAAGCCCGATGCCGCGAAGCATCAACCTGTTGCCCCGAAGCGAATCTATAGAATTAAGTCCCATACCGCCAAGCATTTCTTTGATTTCATGATTCCAAGCGTCTATAAGATTTACAACACGCTTATACATTATCTCGGGATTGAGGCGTTTTACAAGGTCGGGGCGCTGAGTTGCAATACCCCAGTTGCATTTGCCCGAATGACATTGCTGGCACATATGGCAACCCATTGCAATAAGCGGAGCGGAGGCTACATACACGGCGTCTGCACCGAGGGCTATTGCCTTTACAATATCTGCTGAATTTCTGAACGAACCTGCTGCTACAAGAGAAACGGTATTGCGTATGCTTTCATCACGAAGCCGCTTATCCACCGCCGCCAAAGCAAGTTCAATGGGAATACCCACATTATCTCTTATTCTTGTGGGAGCCGCACCCGTTCCGCCGCGAAAACCGTCCATTACAATTATATCGGCTCCCGCTCTTGCAACACCCGAAACGATTGCAGAGCAGTTATGCACTGCGGCAATTTTAACTGCGACAGGCTTTTTATACTGCGTCGCTTCTTTCAGCGACCAGATAAGCTGGCGCAAATCCTCGATTGAATAAATATCATGATGAGGCGCAGGTGAGATAGCGTCGCTCCCCACAGGAATCATACGGGCGTTGCTTACCTCAACTGTAACCTTTTCACCGGGAAGATGTCCGCCTATGCCCGGCTTTGCGCCCTGACCGATTTTAATTTCTATAAATCTTCCGCTTTCAAGGTAGCCTTTATGAACTCCGAACCGTCCCGAAGCCACCTGAACTACGGCATAATCTTTAAATTCTTCAAGTTTCGGGTGCAGTCCGCCCTCACCTGTGTTGAAGAGTGTTCCGAGCTCTTTCGCCGCCATGGCAAGGGACTTTTGAGCGTTAAAGGATATTGAGCCGAAGCTCATTGCGGAAAACATAATGGGAGTTTCCAGCTGAATTTGAGGCGGGAGTTTTGTTTTAAGCTCGCCGTTTTCGTTAAATTCAAGCTTTTCGGGCTTTCTTCCCAAAAATGTGCGTATTTCCATGGGCTCTCGCAAGGGGTCGATAGAAGGATTTGTAACCTGACTTGCATTGAGCAGGATTTTATCCCAATAAATCGGGTACGGTTTATTGTTTGACATACCCGACAAAAGCACGCCGCCTGTTGCCGCCTGCAAATTTATCTCTTTCTGCATAACGGGAGTCCAATTGGAATGTTCTTTATACGCCATATCGTATTTTTTAATTTTTATTGCTCTTGTGGGACAAATTGCCGCACATCTGTGGCACGCAACACATTTTGATTCGTCGGCAAGAACCGTCTTACCGTCGTCATCAAAATAATGCACCTCATAAGAGCACTGACGAACGCAAGCACCGCAGGAAATACATCTGTTTATGTTACGCTCAACTTCAAATTCAGGTACTGTATAATTCATCAGTCTTTCACCTCCGCAAAGGGTATAAATACAGGCACTCCACCCTCAACCGCTTTTATTTCCTCGGGTTCGGGGCAAATTATGCGGATTGCCGATTCCTCGGAGGCAAAGTAAATTTTACTTCCCTTTTTTGCTGTAATAAGGGAGCGAAGCTTCAGCCTGTCGTTAAGAGCCAAAAGACCGTGCTTTGAGCCCACAAGAATTGAAAAAGGTCCGTTTATAAGACAGCTTGAATACACTGTGCGAAGTGCGGTATATAGCTCTTTTTCCTTTTGGGGCATATTATCAATTACCGTCCATTCGGGAGCGGCAAGAATGGAAGCCGACATATCAAGCTTTAAGCCCTGACGGCGGACAAGCAAATCAAAGAGGTATGTAATAACCTCCGTATCGGTTTGCAGATTACAGCGATAACCGAACTGTTCAACAAATCGGCGGTTAGCATCGTAGCTTGAAATTTCACCGTTGTGAACTATTGACCAATCGAGAAGCGTAAAGGGGTGAGCACCGCCCCACCAGCCGGGTGTGTTAGTGGGAAATCTTCCGTGAGCAGTCCAGGTATGAGCCTTATAGCCGTCAAGCATATAATACTCACCAACATCTTCGGGGTAGCCTACCGCCTTAAACGCACCCATATTTTTGCCGCTGGAAAAAATATATGCGCCCTTGATTTCGTTATTTACCCTGATAACGCACTTTGCCGTGTATTCATCGTCATCGTAATCGTTCTTTTTCATTTTACTGTTTGGAACAGCACCGAAATAACGCCAAATAAGGGGGGCTTTTTCGATTGACTTTGTCTTTCTTGTGGGAATTTGCTCGAAATACTCTATATCGTAATGCTTAAACAAAAACTCCTCTGTTTTTACACGGGCATCGTTATCGTCATAGAAAATATGAAAAGCGTATAAATCCTTAAACTCGGGATAAATTCCGTATGCCGCAAATCCGCCGCCCAAGCCGTTTGAACGGTCATGCATAAGGGCGATGCTCTCAATAATATCCGTTCCCGAAAAGCGTTCGCCCGAGGTATCGGTAATAGCGGAAATGGCGCATCCCGACGGGATTCTGACTTCTCCTTCTCTCAACAGCACTAAAATCACCTCTGAATTGACTATTAAAGTCAAAATGAATTTTAATTCACCTAAACTTTCATTTTGTGAAATAAATTACGATTATTTTATTACTTTTTCATTAAATTTGCAAGAAATGTTGAATATAAATTTCATTTTTTCTGTTTTTAACAAAGTGAAAAAAACTTTCTCTTTTATATATATGCAATTTAACGAATTAAATTGGTAAATAATGTAAAAGCAAAAAAATTATCAGCCCCGAGAATACCCGGAGCTGACATAAAATTGTAAAAATATCAATATTTGGTGAGATACTCGCCGATTTCCCACTGTGAAACCTTGGTGCGGTAATCGTCCCACTCCTTGCGCTTTCCTTCGAGATATTTCTCATAAACATGCTCGCCGAGCGCCTCTTTGATGAAGGGATCTGCCTCGTAAGCGTCGAGAGCCTCTGCAAGTGAACCTGGAAGACTGTCAATGCCGTCCGCTTTAAGCTCATCGGGAGTCATAGCAAAGATATTCTTTGTGATACCCTCGGGAGCCTTCATACCTTTCTTAATACCGTCCAGACCTGCGGCAAGGCAAAGAGCCATTTCAAGATAGGGGTTGCAGGCGGGGTCGGGGCAACGAAGCTCAACACGGGTTCCCATTCCTCTTGCGGCGGGAACACGGATAAGTGCCGAACGGTTTGAAGCAGACCATGAGATATAAACGGGAGCCTCATAACCGGGAACAAGTCTCTTGTATGAGTTTACAAGCGGATTGGAAACTGCCGCAATACCCTTAACATGGGAGAGAAGTCCTGCAATAAACTGATATGCTGTTTCGCTGAGTCCGTATTTATCGTCGGGGTCATAGAAAGCGTTTTTACCGCCCTTCATAAGGGACATATTTGTGTGCATACCCGAACCGTTAATACCGAATACGGGCTTGGGCATAAATGTTGCGTGAAGTCCGTGGCGGCGTGCATATGTTTTAACAACATGCTTGAAGGTTACAACCTTATCTGCCGCATCAAGAGCCTCTGCAAAACGGAAGTCGATTTCGTGCTGTCCCTCTGCAACCTCGTGGTGGGAAGCCTCAATCTCATAACCCATTTCCTGCAAAGCAAGGCAAACATCCCGTCTGCACTGCTCACCCTGGTCGGCAGGTCCCATATCGAAATAACCTGCAACATCGGCTGTTTTTGTGGTGGCCTCGCCTTTTTCATCAAGCTCGAAAAGGAAGAACTCGCACTCAGGGCCTACATTGAAGGTATAACCCATATCGGCGGCTTCTTTTATTGCCTTTCTGAAAATATATCTGGGGTCGCCTGCAAAAGGAGTAACCTTATCGGCACAGTAAACATCGCAGATAAGGCGTGCAACGCCGTCCTTCCAGGGAAGAAGAGTGAATGTATCGTAATCGGGCTTTAAATACATATCGGATTCGTTGATACGAACAAAGCCTTCGATTGAAGAACCGTCAAACATAGCGCCTTCGTCAAGCACCTTTGCAAGCTGCTTATCGGTAATGGCAACATTTTTCATCTGACCGAAAATATCGGTAAATTGAAGTCGGATAAATTTTACATCGTTTTCTTTTGCAATGCGGAGTATGTCTTCTTTTGTGTAGCTCATAATTGAAGCTCCTTTCAAAATATAAAAAAAGACAAGGAAATCTTTCACCAAGACTTCCTTGCCCTCGTTATGGTATCATTATATCAAAAAATCTTGCGTTGTCAACCGATTTTCAGAAGTTTGTATCTTTTAACAAAATACTGCCGTATCCTGCAAATTCCGATTATGCAGATTACATAAGTGAAAGATAAAGCTCCTTGATTTCAGCAACAGATGTATCTCTGGGGTTACCGGGACGGCAAGCGTCGTCAAATGCTGACTGTGAAAGGAAATCAACATCTTCGGATTTCACAATCTCTTTAAGGTCAGCAGGAA
Source organism: uncultured Clostridia bacterium (assembly GCA_946041635.1). GTDB lineage: Bacteria > Bacillota > Clostridia > Oscillospirales > Acutalibacteraceae > Fimenecus. The sequence continues at coordinate 11,094 of CAMGDG010000002.1, read as the reverse complement.
TTCCAACATCCTTTGAAAGCTGTTTAACTGCATCGATTGCCGCTTTTCTTGCATCGTCAAGGCTCATTTCGTCAACGCCTTCAACGCCCATTGCCTTTGCAATATCTCTGTACTTCTCGCCTGTTGCGGGAGCGTTATACTCCATAACGGTGGGAAGAATAATAGCGTTTGCAACGCCGTGAGGTGTATCGTAAAGAGCACCGAGGGGGTGAGCCATTGAGTGAACTATGCCGAGGCCTACATTTGAGAAGCCCATTCCCGCTACATACTGACCGAGAGCCATACCCTCTCTGCCCTCGTCTGTGTTTTCAACAGCGCCGCGGAGTGACTTTGAAATAATCTCGATTGCTTTGAGATGGAACATATCCGAAAGTGCCCATGCGCCCTTTGTGATGTAGCCCTCAATAGCGTGTGTAAGAGCGTCCATACCTGTTGCGGCGGTAAGTCCCTTGGGCATTGAAGCCATCATATCGGGGTCAACTACTGCTACTACGGGGATATCGTGAACATCAACGCATACCATTTTTCTGTCTTTTTCAGCGTCGGTAATAACATAGTTGATTGTAACCTCAGCCGCCGTACCTGCTGTTGTGGGGACTGCGATTATGGGAACACAGGGGTTCTTTGTGGGAGCAACGCCTTCAAGGCTTCTTACATCTGCAAACTCAGGGTTTGTGATGATAATGCCGATTGCCTTTGCCGTATCCATTGAAGAACCGCCGCCGATAGCAACGATGCAATCTGTTCCTGCCTTTTTGAAAGCCTCAACGCCTGTCTGAACATTCTCGATTGTGGGGTTGGGCTTAATATTTGAATAAATTTCATAAGCGATGCCTGCGTTATCAAGAACATCTGTTACTTTTTTCGTAACATTGAACTTGATAAGGTCAGGGTCAGAGCAAACAAAAGCCTTTTTAAAGCCTCTTGCCTTGATTTCATCAGCAATGCTTAAAATTGCTCCCTTGCCGTGATAAGATGTTTCATTAAGTACAAAACGGTTTGCCATTTTTATTACCTCCAAAGTCAGGCTTACCTGACAAATTTTTAACAATTATATTTTACTACATTTATCCAAAAATTCAATAGGAATTTTGAATGTTTACAGATAATTTAGTTTTTATTCAAAAAGCACTGTGCTGAAATAACGCTCGCCTGTATCGGGCAGGATTGTTACAACTGTTTTTCCTTTGCCGAGTATTTTTGCAAGTCTTACGGCGGCGGCAACATTGGAGCCGGATGAAATTCCGCAGAGAAGCCCCTCCTCACGGGCAAGTCTTCTTGAAGTTTCAAGGGCTTCTTCATCGGAAATAACGCAAATATCCTCATAAATTTCCGTATTGAGATTTTTAGGAATAAGACCGTCGCCTATACCCATTTGAAGATGTGTACCGATACTTCCGCCGGACAGTATTGCGGCATGCTCCGGCTCCACAGCCCAGATTTTTATATCCGGATACTGTCTTTTTAAGACTTCGCCTATACCCGAAAGCGTTCCGCCCGTACCTACTCCCGAGCAAAATCCGTGCACCGGACCTTCAATCTGTTCAAGTATTTCAACCGCGGTATGATATTTATGAACAAGGGGGTTATCGGGATTTTCAAACTGCTGTGGAATATAAACATTGGGGTCTTCTTCTGCCATTTTCAATGCGGTTTCAAGACATCCCGCAATACATTTTCCTATATCACCGTCGTCGTGAATCAGAATTACCTCCGCACCGTACTGCTGAACGAGCTTTCTTCTCTCTTCACTTACGGAATCGGGCATAATAATTTTTACTTTATAGCCTCTTACTGCGCCTACAAGCGCAATACCTATACCCTGATTTCCGCTTGTAGGCTCAACGATTATTGAGTTTTTATTGATTTTTCCTTGCTTTTCCGCTTCGTTGAGCATATTAAAAGCAACTCTTGTTTTGATGCTTCCGCCAATATTCACACCCTCGTATTTTACAAGAATTTCGGCGCTGTCATCATCTACGAGTTTATTCAGTCTTATCATAGGCGTTCTGCCGATAGCATCAAGCACATTGTTATATATCAAAATTAGTCCCCCTGAATTATTCGGTTATATATTTTTTGATTTCCGACGGTGCTATTACGCCTTTTTCTGTAATAAAGGCGGTAATAAGCGAGGCGTCGGTAACATCAAATGCAACATTTATTGTTTTGACGCCTTCCGGTGCCATCTTTTCTTTATACCACAAGTCGGTTATTTCCTCACCGTTTCTCTCTTCTATGGCGATTTCAGAGCCGTTTTGCAAGGAAAAATCAAATGTGGAAAAAGGCATACAGACATAAAAAGGGATACCGTAATGCTTTGCAAGAATTGCAACACCGCTTGTACCTATTTTATTCGCCGTATCGCCGTTTAATGCAACTCTGTCACACCCCACAAGCACAGCGTCAATAAGCCTGTTTTTCATAACATATGACGCCATATTATCGCAAATAAGCGTTGTATCTATTCCCGCTTCGTTAAGTTCAAATGAGGTAAGCCTTGCACCCTGCAAAAGAGGCCTTGTTTCATCGGCATACGCTCTTATACTTTTGCCCTGCTCTTTCATCACATACAAGGGAGCCAATGCGGTACCGTATTTTACGGCGGCGAGCCTGCCTGCGTTGCAATGAGTTAAAAAGCTGTTGCAATTCTTTAAGATTTCGGCGCCGTATTCGCCTATTTTGCGGCACACTTCAATATCATTGCTGATTATTTTCAATGCAAGAGCGGTAAGATTTTCTTTGAAATTGTCTTTATTGCTTGTTTCTCCGCACTTTTTCATCTGCTCTGCCGCCCATTTAAGATTTACTGCTGTGGGACGGCATTTTATCAATTCATCGGCATACCGTGAAAGCTCCGAAATAAGTTCTTCATATGTATGGGCATTGCTTTTATTCATTAGTACGGCAAGGGAAATTGCGGTAAACACACCTATTGCCGGCGCTCCCCTCACCTTTAAAAGCCTTATTGCCTCAAACATCTCACCGAAATCATCGGTTGAGATTTCTTTATACACATTTGGCAAAAGGGTTTGGTCAATAAAAACCGCTTTGTTATTCACCGTATCAAAGCCTACCGTTGCTCCGTTCAGAAAAGACATTATAATTCACCTGTAATTTTGATTATAAGGTTTTGCATTTCTGCTGACTTTTGCTTGCCGATAAGGAGCACTTCCTCCTCTGTAAGCCGTTCGCCTGAAAGTCCTGCCGCTTTATTTGAAACAAGTGAAAAACCTAAAACTTTCATACCGCAATGGTTGGCGGCAATTACCTCCTGCACCGTGGACATTCCCACAGTATCGGCACCCATAACACGGAAAGCACGGATTTCGGCGGGAGTTTCATAAGAAGGTCCTGTACAGCCGATATAAACGCCCTTTTGCAATTTCATGCCCAATTCATCGGCGCATTTTAACGCAACCTCGCCCAAATCGGGTGAATATGCAAAGGACATATCGGGAAAACGCACGCCGAAATTACCGTCATTTTTACCCATAAGGCAATTTCTGCCCGTAAAATTTATATGGTCGGTAATGAGCATTATATCGCCCACATTAAAGCTTTCGTTAATTCCCCCTGCCGCATTTGTGACGATAAGTGTTTTGACGCCCATAAGCCGCATAACACGGATAGGCATAACTACGCTTTCAACGGGATAGCCCTCATAAAGATGAACCCTGCCCTGCATACACATTACATTTTTACCGTTGAGCGTACCGAAAACAAATCTGCCCGCATGCCCCGGAGCGGTTGACACGGGAAAGCCCGGAATATCGCAATAATTCACATAATGCGGATTTTCGATTTTTTCGCCCAAAGAGCCTAACCCGCTGCCGAGGATTATACCTATTCTATATTCTCCGCTGATTTTTGATTTTATATATTCAGCTGCTTTTTCAATCATTGCCTTTTACCTCACTTTTAACCTGACGGACAAGACGGCTTACCTCATAACCGATTTTTTCAACATCAACAGTCATAAATTCGCCGTTTTTATAAAGCACCTTGCCGTCAACCATAGTCAATATCACATTACTTTTATCCGCCGAATAGATGATATTATTGAAGATGTCAAAATCAGGATACATATTGGGTGTATTAAGATTCATTACAATCAAATCCGCTTTAAAGCCCTCTTTTATCACGCCGCAGTCTGCTCTGCCCTGCGCCTTATATCCGTTTATTGTTGCCATTTTAAAAACATCACGGGGCGTGACAATATCCGCACGGTTACACATACCCTTCGGCAGAATTGCGGCAAGATACATTTCACGCATAATGTCAAGTCCGTTATTGCTTGCGGCGGAATCTGTTCCTATACCTATATTCACGCCTTTTTCCAGTAATTTATAGGTGTTGCACACGCCGCTGCCCAATTTCAGGTTGCTTGCCGGGCAATGGGCTACCGTTGCGCCCTTTTCTACAAACAAATCAATATCGCTGTCCTCAACCCAAACACAATGGGCAAAGATTGCGGGAGAATCCATTATTCCCGCATCGTAGAAAAGCCTTGCAGGAGTTTTTCCGTATTTTTCCTTGCAGGCATCATGCTCCGACTTTGTTTCAGACAAATGAATATGGTTTATCTGCCCTCTGCCCCTTGTGTATTCACCGAACTGCTGTATTATTGAGGGCATATTTGTGTATTCGGCGTGCAGGCTCATATCAATTTTTATTCTGCCGTTTTCCGTATTGTGATATTTTTCCGTAAGATACACGCCTTCACGGAAACGGTCGTTTTTGAAAATATCCTCGTCTGCAAAAGAAACGATTGAACGGCCGAAATTCGTTTTTGCGCCGCTTTCAATAACGGCTTTCATTACGCCGTCGCCGAAAAAGTACATATCGGTAAAAGAGGTTGTTCCCGACGAGAGCATCTCGGCTATTGAGAGCATAGTACCGTAATAAGCACGGTCACAGTTAAGCTGATCCTCAAATGGGAACACTCTGTCATTGAGCCATCGGTCAAGAGGTAAATTTTCCGCATAGCCCCGAAGCAGTGTCATTGGAGAATGGGTGTGAAGATTGACAAATCCGGGAGAAAGAAGCTTTTTTCTGCCGTCATACTCCTCGCCGTAATTTTTTTGCGGCTTTTCTTCGCCTACATACTCAATTTTCCCCTCCGCAACGCCTACATACATATTATTTTTAATATTCAGATTTTCGTCAATTATTGATATGTCTTTAAACAGCATATTTATCTCCCGAAAAAAGGCGGAAAACTCCGCCCTTTTTTACTCTATTACTATTGTTTCTATTACAACATCTTCCTTGGGCTTATTTGAAAAATAGTCGGCAGGAACTTTGGCGATTGCGTCCACAACCTCCATGCCCTCATAAACCTGACCGAAAACCGTATGACGGAAGTCAAGCCAAGGAGTACCGCCCACTTCTTCGTATGCCTTAATGCAATCGGTGGGGAAGGCTCTTTCGTCAGCCGACTGCATCTGTTCAATCATATCCTCGGGAACTTCGGGAGCCTGTACTATAAAGAACTGACTGCCGTTTGTGTTGGGCCCTGCATTTGCCATTGACAAAGCGCCGCGGAGATTATGAAGCTCACCTGTAAACTCATCCTCAAAGGGCTTGCCCCATATACTCTCGCCGCCTGTTCCCGTCCCCAGAGGGTCGCCGCCCTGAATCATAAAGTTATCAATTACACGGTGAAAAATCAAGCCGTTATAATAGCCGTTTTTGGCGTGAGTTGTGAAATTTTCTACCGCCTTGGGAGCGTGCTCGGGGAAAAGACGCAGTTTGATTTCTCCCTTATTCGTTTTAATTGTTGCTTTTAATTCGCCGTCTTTCGGCGCATTTAACTGATGAAACATATTTCTACTCCTTTATTACGGCAGGGAAATCGTAATTCTGTTTTTGCCGCTGTTTTTAGATTCATACATCGCTTTATCGGCCTCAATTAAAAAGCTTTCAATATCCTTCTCACTTTCGGCTTTTTGAATATGCAGACCGATGCTTGCCGTAAGCATGGTATTGAGCCCGTCGATTTTTATATTTGATATATCTTTAAGCACCGTATTCGCAAGCTTAACCGCCTCGGGCTTTTCAATGGCACGGCACCAAACGACGAACTCTTCGCCGCCCATTCTGAAAACATCGCAGTTTTCAATATCCTTTGTTGCGGCTCTCAGCACCTCCGCCGTTTTAACAAGGCATTTATCACCCATAGCGTGCCCCATGGTATCGTTAATATTTTTAAAATTATCCAAATCCAGCATCATTATTGCGCAGGGCTTATCACTTTCAAAAAATTCCTTTGAAGGATCTGCTATTGTTTCATCCCAATACCAGCGGTTGTAAAGACCTGTCAAGCGGTCGCTGACATACGCATTTTCCAGCTTTTTATTCAAATTTTCAAGCTCTGTTTTCTTTTCCTGAAGCTCTTTTATAACAATCCCAAGCTGTTCGTTCTGACAAACGATTATCTTTTTATTGTATATCGCTTTGCATCTGTTCTGATACCTTGTATAAGAAACAATACAGGAAATCAAAGATATAATGATGATACCGATTGAAACATCATAACTGAATTGCTCCATACCGCTGAACAGACTTTTTACGCTGAAAAGCACCATACTCAAAACAACATATGCAGTTGAATAAATCGGATTAAGATACAACGCCTGAGTGACTATGATAATTGCCGCCGCATAAACTATGATTACCATTTTAACATTTCCGCTTATATCTGCCAAAGCCGACACCCAGAGCATATAAAGAGCCGCCATAACATAAAGCGTTGTAAGAATCTTTTTACTGTTTTTCTTAATATCTTTATCCAAAATCCTTAAAACGGAATTGAACACGGCGGACATTACAAGCAGAACGGCATACACAATCATAAGCAGGGGAGGAATCTCCTCGCCTCCGAAATGTGAGACTAAATAACTTGCCGCCATCAAAACAATCGCAAGAAAACACGCAAGGGGCAACAGTGACAATGCACTGCCGATATTTTTGGTTGCAAACTCTTCACGAAATGCATCCTGAATATCTTCTTCTTTCCAAAGTTTGCGCTCGGCTTTATCCACATCAAACGCCAGAAACGCTTTAAGTTCATCAATATATCTCAATGTGGCTCCCCCCTTTTATCACAATCCTATATGATTAGGGTTACGGTAATAACCCTAATCATTCAACACTTTTCAACGATTCCACCATATCAATCTTTTTAAGCTTGAAGTACATTACAAAATTAACCGCTGCTGCAAACAAAAGAGTAAGCACGGCGCCGATAATGATGCTCCAAATGCTCAAATCTCTGCCGAACATATAAATATCGGTTTCAACCGTTACCATAACAAATCTGTGCAGGAAAATACCCAATACAACGCCGAGAAGCGTTCCCAAAATCGTGAGCACTACATTTTCACGGTAAACATAGCCTGCCAGCTCGCCGTCGTAAAAGCCTAATAATTTAATCGTTGCAAGCTCTCTGCGGCGCTCGCTGATGTTGATATTATTAAGGTTATACAGGACGACAAACGCCAGAACGCCTGCCGCTATAATCATAATGATTATTATGAAGTACAACATTCTGATAACGCTGTTAAGTGACGCTAATTCATCGCTGTTCATTGTTACGGAAGTTACACCGTTTATTTTAAGCAATCTCTCACTTAAATCGGAGACATTGGCGGCGTCCGCAGTTTTAATCATCAGCATATTCACATCGGGCGCTGTTGAATAAAGGCTCTGATAGAGATTGGGCGTCATATAAATATAGTTGAAAATATAGTTTTCCGTAACGCCTGCAACCTTTACCTCTTTCACATAGTTATCAGACTCGCTGAGCTTTATAAATATACTGTCGCCTGATTTTACGCCTAACAAATCGGCATATTTTTCGGTTATTATTACACCTTCATCAGCCAGCATAAGCCGAGATTGAAGACCTGCTCTTTCTTTCAAATTAACATAATCCTCAAAAGCGGTAATATCCGACGGTACTACAAGATATGCGTTTTTATTGTCATCCGTTTCACCGTTTGACCCGTAAACCATTGTTCTGTTTGCGGTAAGCATGCTTTCAACATCGGAAATGTCATAAACATTTTGAAGCATTGCACGCCGCTGTGCTCTTGTAAGAGTTGAATCAACACTTACAATTCCGTCAAAGGTGAACACCTTGCCGTACTGATTATCCGCCATTGCCGTTACGGAATCACGGATACCCATACCTACGAGCAAAAGCGCCATACATCCGCCAACGCCGAACAAAGTCATAAAGAATCTCTTTTTATATCTGAACAGGTTTCTTGCGGCAGCCTTCTGGGCAAAGTTAAGTCTGTCCCAAACAGGGCTGATGCGCTCAATTAAAATGCGTTTACCTACTTTCGGCGCCTCGGGACGCATAAGCTCTGCGGGAACGCTGCGAAGCTCCTTAAAGCAGGCTGCAAGCGCCGCAAAGGTGGTGCAGAATACGGCGGCAAAAGCCGCTGTTACGCCATGTACAACATTGAACCGAACAACATTTTCTCCTAAATTATAATAAACAGACTTATATGCCGTTACTATTACAGAAGGCAAGGTATATTCACCGAGGAACACGCCGATTACACTGCCGACTACGCTGGCGAGCAAGGCGTACGCAAGGTATTTGCCCGCTATTGAAAGTTTGCCGTAGCCCAAAGCTTTCAAGGTGCCTATCTGCGTTCTCTGCTCCTCGACCATTCTTGTCATGGTGGTAAGGCTTACAAGCGCCGCAACAAGGAAGAAAATTATTGGGAAAACCGTTCCTATGGCTCCTATGCTCTCCGAATCGTTTTTATAGCTCATATATGATTCAACCGTATTACGGTCAAGCACATACCAAACGGGCTCCTCCATATTATTTATATCGGTTTCCGCTTTGGAAAGTGCCGCAGAAGCATCGGCAAGCTCGGCGGCGGCATCCTGCTTTGAGATTTCATACTGCTCTTTTCCGCGCTGAAGCTCGATTTCTGCATCGGTAAGTTTCTTTTCCGCATCGGTTATGGCGCTTTTATCCGCAAGCACCTTTTCAACCTGCGCTATGGTATTTTTACCGTCGGCAATTTGCTTTTTGGCTTCTTCAAGCTTCTTTTCGCCGTCGGCAACCTCTTTTTCAGTATAGGCATAAACATTCTGAACAAGCAAAAGGGCATTTTTAGCGTCGCTCTTCTGCTGCTCGGTAGCATCGGGATTATTTGCAATTTCCTGATACTGAGCCTCCGCTTCTTCAACCTTGGAACGGTTCTCTTCAAGAGCGGCTTTAAGCTTTAAAAGCGAAGCCTCCTGCTGTGCCAAACTCGTTTCAGCCTCGGCAATCTGCTGTTTTTTCAGCGGCAGTTCTGTTTCCGCATTTTCAAGAATTTTCTTTTCGTTTTCAAAAGTTTCTCTCTGTTCCGCAAGCATCTGCTCGGTATCAAGAAGCTTCTGATACGCCTCGGCAAGCTCCGTATTTACGGTTACTTCCGCTTCGTAATACTGGTTTCTCTTTTCTTCAAGAAGTTCGCTTGTATGGGAGCGCACCTCACTGTAACGGATGTCACAGCGTTTATCCGAAATTGCCTTTACTCTTTCAATGACAGTATCTATTTTCGCCTGATACTCGTCGCTGAAACAGTCAAGCTCCGCCGCACCTTCAACGCTGATATATATTGAAGTGTAAACATCTGTTACGAACGCTTCCCCGGGAATAACCGCAAATCCGTCCACAACGCCGTCGCCTATCGTGCTTGTGCCTATATCGCCGTTTAAGAAATATGAAGAAGACGCAACACCCACAATTTGGTATGTTTCCGACGCCATTGTATCAAAAACGCTATCTTCGGTTCCCGTTAAAAATGTTACGAAATCCCCGGTTTTAAAGCCCGTTGCTTCAAGGAATTCACGGCTTACCACGGTTTCGTTGTATTTTTCGGGATAACGCCCCTCTTCAATCTTTATGTCGTTTATCTTATCCGGCATTGAAAAGACCTTTGTAACTACCTCTGAGGAATTTGCCAAACAGATAAAATCGTTTGAAAATGAACCCTCGGCGTTCTGTACTCCTTCAATTTCACGGATTTTTTCAAGGTCATCTGCCGTAAGGCCCAATGTTCCCACAACACGGATGTCCATTAAGCCCTGCTCATCATATATTCTGTCCGCAGTAAGTTTCATTGCGGGCATGGCGGAACGAATTCCCGAATAAAACGCCACGCCGAGAACTACAATGAGCATTATGGAAATAAAACGGCTGAAGCTTTTCTTTATTTCCCTGTAAAAATCTTTTCTTAATGATTTGCTCATTCCTGCGTTTCTCCTTACCACTCAATAAGCTCAACGGGTGTTGGATTTTGGTTGAGAAGTATTTTATCCACCTTACCGTTTTTAATCTGAATTATCTTGTCCGCCATGGGTGTAAGCGCCGAGTTATGGGTTATAACTATAACCGTCATTTTCTTCTCGCGGCAAGTATCCTGCAAAAGTTTAAGAATCGATTTACCCGTTATGTAATCGAGCGCACCTGTGGGCTCATCGCAGAGCAAAAGCTTTGGATTTTTCGCCAATGCCCTTGCTATGGACACACGCTGCTGCTCGCCGCCTGAAAGCTGTGAGGGGAAGTTATCAAGGCGTGAGCCCAATCCCACCTCACGAAGCACCTCTTCGGCGCCCACGGGATTCTGACAAATCTGAGACGCAAGCTCAACATTTTCAAGCGCAGTCAAATTCTGCACAAGGTTATAAAACTGAAAAACAAATCCCACATCGTCTCTGCGGTATTTTGTCAGCTCTTTTTCCTTAAACTTGGATATATCCGTACCGTCAACGGTAATCGTGCCCGATGTGGGCTTATCCATTCCGCCCAAAATGTTAAGAACGGTTGTTTTACCGGCGCCGCTGGGACCTACTATTACTACAAACTCACCTTTTTCAATAGGGAAGCTGACGCCGTCCACGGCTTTGATTTCAACCTCGCCCATTTTATAGGTCTTTGTTACATCTTTCAAATCAATAAATGACATTTTTTTCTCTCCCCGTGGTAAAGATATATATACATTAGATATTCTAACACATATTCTCCGATATTGCTATACATATTTTGCATATTATATCTGTCTCTTATACACATCT
>CAMGDG010000001.1 GCA_946041635.1 uncultured Clostridia bacterium | reverse complement strand
ACTTATTACTTATTACTTTTATCTTATTTCTTTTTTCTTATTGCTTATAATCTATTACCAATAAATAAAAACAACCAAGTTATATACTTGGTTGTTTCACTTTGTATTATTAGTTCTTTTTATCAGTACGTTCAAGAATATAATCAACACTCACATTAAAATAATCTGCAATCTTCATTAACATATTAGCATCAAGTGGTCGCAATCCGCTTTCATAACGTGATATTGAATTTTGTGTTGTATTAAGGTCAAGGGCTAATTTTTGTTGAGTTATGCCCTTTTCCTTGCGTAATTCTTTGAGACGCATTTATATCACCAAGAATATTATATTCAAATGGGATATATGATTTTATCCCATTTTAATATAAATTTACTATTGCGAATGGTGATTTATGGTGATATAATTATTATAGATTTTTAAAAGGGGTTTTGAATTATGAAAGAATTTTTTAACAACAAACGCAATATTATAATTAGCGTTGTTTCGTTGGTGCTTGTGGTGGCTATTGTTGTAGTAGCAGTTACATTTAACAACAATAAAATTGATGTTGACAATTCAACCACAACAACCCAAGGCACAACAGAAAACACCGCCCAAGGTGACGGAACAACAACTGAAAAAGTAACAGAAGAGAGTTCTGAGACCTCTGATAAAACTCAGGAAGAAGACAAAAATTCAACAACCGATACAACTACTGGAAAAAACGACAAAGAAACAACAACTAAAAAACCAAACAAAACCGAAACTACAACAAAGAAGCCAGTTACAACTACAAAACCTTCAAAACCTGATAAGGTACCAGAAGATGAAGCAAGAGAGGGACTTTATAAATATTATGGCGGTAAAGAAGGATACGAGGCCCATCTCAAAGAGGTTAGAAATTATAAATGTGACACATGCGGAAAACATGATTGTCCAAGTCTCGAGTATGGCACTGACCTTTTAGGAAATCCTGATTTGCCGGTTATTTCGTCAGAAAAGTGCCCTGCAATAATTAATGGTACTGCTAAATGTGAGCATTGTGGTAAAACATTGGTGTCGCCATCAGATGACCGTTGGATTGATGAACCCGAAATCTATTGTCATGGTAATTGTCATATCAATTTTGGTTAATAAGAAAAAGTTTAATATTCTTAAAAGTCCTCGTTATGAGGGCTTTTATTTTTTGCTATGCATACTAAATAAAAAATGCTCTGCTGCCAACCTAAAAGGATTAATAACAGAACGTTTAATGTTAATTATTTTGACGTTTATATTTTACTAAGTCCTTTATTTTGTACGGAATAAAGGACTTTATTTTTTGCTTTACTTGTGTATGGTGTTCGGTTATGGTATAATTTTACTATCTCAAAAATAAAGGGGACGAAATTATGCCTAATGCAGTTATATATGCAAGATACAGTTCACAAAAACAACGTGAAGAGTCAATAGAGGGTCAGTTAAGACGTTGTAACGACTATGCAGAAAAACACGGAATGAATGTCATAGGCGAATATTGTGACAAAGCCACTTCGGGCAGAACTGCCGACAGACCTGAATTCCAACGTTTACTTAAAGACAGTATGAAGAAAATGTTTGATGTTGTTCTTGTATGGAATTTTGACCGTTTTGCTCGTAATCGTGGTGATAGTGCAATCTATAAGGGTATGTTGCAGAAGAACGGCATAAAAGTTTATTCTGTTACACAGAATATTCCCGACGATAACACAGGCGTTATTATTGAGTCTTTATTTGAGGGAATGGCTGAATATTATTCATTAGAGTTAGCCGAAAAGGTAACACGCGGAATGCAAGAAAATGCTATGAAAGGCAAATGCAACGGCGGTTACAGAACATACGGTTATAATATCGTTAACGAACATTATGAAATTAACGAAAATGAAGCCATTGTTGTTAAACAAGTTTTTGATATGTATGCCAACGGAAGAACCAATAAAGATATATTAGAGCATATAAACTCAAAAGGTTACAGAACACCACAAGGCAGAGAATTTACACACGAATTTCTTTATAGAATGTTAAGAAATAAAAAATATATCGGTTTATTATGTTGGAATGGCATTGAGTTTGCTGACGGTATTGAACCAATAGTCGATAAAAGAATATTTGAAAAGGCTCAAAAAAGATTGGACGAAAAAAGTAACACAGGTGCAAGAGCCAACGCAATAGAACCTTATGCGTTAGTGGGTAAGGTATTTTGTGGCAAGTGTAATCAGCCAATGGTTGCCGACTCTGTAAAGAAAAAGAACAAATATTATAACCCTATAAAAACCGAATTTTCTATTGCTTCACTTAATTCAATTACGTCTGCAATCAACGAATATGAAGACGGCATAGATATAAATTCAGAATACATTATATATCGTTATTATGTTTGCCGTGGCAAAAAACAAGTAAGACATAAAAACAACTGCGATAAAAAGAGAGTTGAAAAAGATGCGTTAGAAAATTTAGTTGTTGAATATACTTCAAATCAATATTTGTGTGATGAAAATATTTCACGTCTTGCTAAAGCGGTTTATAATTTACAAGAAAAAGCAAAGTGTGACGAGCAAAAGAAGAAAATTCAAGACCAAATAAGAGAAGAAGTTAATAAAATTAACAACCTTTTTGATATGGTTGAGTCGGGCATTAAATCAACAATAGTATATGAAAGGATTTCTCAAGCAGAGAATAAAAAGAGTGAATTACAAAAAATGCTCGACAAATTAGAACGAGAATATAAAGTAATGAAAATTGAAGATATTGAAGAAAGTCTTAAAAATGTACGTGACCGAATGAGAGAAATATGTAAACAAGGCAAACTCACACCAAAAATTAAAAAAGAGTTCTGCGACACATTCATTGACTCCGTTTATGTGTATGATGACGATGATGACGGCGGTTCAAGAATTAGAATCGTTTTTGACCCATTTGAGACCGAGGGGCTTGAGGGCTTTAATGAAGTCAATATTGATTTCGGTTCGACAATATCAATGGACGGGTCACCAAAAAGAAAAGTCGCACGATAGTGTGGCTTTTCTTTTTGTATTTTTCATTTTTCATTTTTCATTCTTCAATATTCATTAACAACTTCGACTTTTCTAAATGCATAACGAATAATGAAGCCGCTTACGGTCATATTGATATTGAACGAAAAAAGAATATTTCAAATTCGATGGTTAATATGTTCGTGTAAATGTGTTAGAAAAAATGTTAGAAAAGTGTTGTTTTTATGATTTCCAAAGCAAATGAAAAAACCTCAAAACATTGCTGTTTCAAGGTTTCGTGTTTGGTTGCGGAGGAAGGACTTGAACCAACGACCTTCGGGTTATGAGCCCGACGAGCTACCAACTGCTCTACTCCGCGATATTTACTTTGCTCTCCTCAGAGTGCCCTATAATAATACACTTATATCCGCAATTTGTCAATACCTTTTTTACACAAATCGGGATTTCTCCGTATTTCAACAAAAAGCGGCAGCATTTATGCTCCTATTTCATTATTTATTATATGGCGAATTTTAAAAAATTATGCTAAAATTTACAAAAGGCGGTGAAGAAATGCTCAAAGACATACTCCATGAAAAATCCTCGTGGGAATATTTAAAATCCTCTCCCCTGCCCGTTGCGGTTTACGGCACGGGTAACGGTGCCGACCGTGTATTTGAGGAATTTGAAAGGCTCTCCGTAACCGTTTCCGCGGTTATTGCCAGCGACGGATTTGTGCGGAAAAGGACTTTTCACGGCTTTGAGGTTAAGAGCGTTTCCGCACTTGAAAACGAGCTTGGCGATTTCACCGTTGCTCTCGCCTTTGCAAGCCATCTGCCGCAGGTTATTGACAGTATCAAATCCCTTTCAGCCCGTCACAAGGTTATTATGCCCTCCGTACCCGTTTACGGAGATAATATATTCAACAAAGACTTTCTTGAAAAGCACTTTGACGAAATTGAAAAGGCATACGGTATTCTCGCCGATGAAAAATCAAAATCCGTTTTTGAAAATATTATCCGTTTTCAGATTACGGGAGAATTAAAATACACCTTTGACTGTGAAAGCGGTAAAGACGAGGCGTTTTCACTGCTGAATTTAGGTGAAAAGGAAAGCTTTCTCGACCTTGGCGCATACCGCGGCGACACAATTGACGAATTTCTCCGATATGCGGGAAAATACGAAAAAATTTTGGCTTTGGAGCCTGACTGCCGCACATTTAAAAAGTTGAAAGCCCACTGTGAAGGTATGAAAAACTGTATTTTACTAAACAACGCTGTTTGGAGTGACGATACGGTTTTAAGTTTCCACGGTAATTTAGGCAGAGGCGGTAATTT
The DNA here is from genome assembly GCA_946041635.1 of uncultured Clostridia bacterium. Taxonomy (GTDB): domain Bacteria; phylum Bacillota; class Clostridia; order Oscillospirales; family Acutalibacteraceae; genus Fimenecus. The sequence goes on along the minus strand of CAMGDG010000001.1, from coordinate 57,229 downwards.
GGGAAACGGCGAAAAGAAAATCCCCTGTGTTTCCATTGACGGCCTTTATGAAAAATACGGTAAATTCACATATATAAACTGTGACGCAGAGGGTGCGGAAAAAGAAATGCTCAAAGGAGCAAAAGCCGCTTTGAGCCGAGTAAAACCTAAATTGTGTATTGCGGCATATCACCGCAGTGAGGATATATTTGACCTTGTTAACATGATAAATGAAATAAACGGCTCATACAAAATCTATTTGCGCCATCATCCTCATATTTCATTTTGGGACACTAATCTTTACTGCATATGACCACTGCCGAAAGCACCAGCGCCACGCCTAAAAGTTTTACGGCGGTCACGCTTTCGTTATACACAAACACGCCGATAAGAGAGGCGACAACCGGCTCAACGGCAACAATTACCGAGGCTCTTGTGTTATCTACATATTCAAGCCCTTTTGTGTAAAGGATATACGGCATTACACAGCACACTACGCCCAATCCGAGAGAGTATAAAACTGCTTTCGGCGAAAGGCTCAACGCCATTGAAACGGGCGACGCAAAGGGCAGACAGCCCAAGCCGCAAAAAAGAAAGGTATAAAATGAAATCGTCATACTGTTATAATTTCTTTGCAGAGCATATCGGCTGAAAATGCTGTAAAGAGCATATCCCAGTCCCGAGCAAATGCCCAGCACAATACCCACAAAGCCTATGGACTGTCCCCCTGCTGCCCCGCTGACGAAAACACAGCCTGCCACGGTAAGAACAACGGCTATAAGCTTTTTATATGTAATTTTTTCCTTGAAAAGCGGCAGGGACAAAAGCATTACAAACACGGGCGAGGTATAAAGGAGAATTACCGCAACGCAAACTCCGTTATATGTCATTGAATAAAAATAGCAAATACTGAAAAACATAAGACTGACAAGTCCCGTACCTATAAAGCACCAGATGTCACGAAGCTTGAAGCGGAAAAGGCTTTTATCCTTAATAAGCATATAAACGCCAAGCACAGCCGCCGCAATGAGACAGCGCAAAGTTACGGTTTGTATTTGTGAAAAGCCCAAGTTCAGCATAGGCTTTAAAAACAGGCTTATTATTCCCCAAAGAGAGCCTGCGGCAACAACATATAAATATTTTAATTTATCTTTCATTATTACAGCCCCTGAAAATGTGTTTCATATATTTTATCACATTTTTCGGGAAAGTAAACACGGACGGTGAAAATCATGGAAATAAAGTTAATCGCTACCGACCTTGACGGTACATTTTTTGATAATGACCACATAACTATTCCGCAAAGAAACATTGACGCTTTCAAGGCGGCGCACGATATGGGAGTTAAAACCGCCGTTGCCAGCGGCAGAACAAAAATACTCACAGATGATATTTTAAACCAACTCCCCTTTCTTGATTATCTCGTAACCTCAAACGGTGCGATGACTTATGACATTAAAAACAACTGCGTTATATCCTCAAAGCTTATTGAAAACAGTCAGACTTTGAAAATATTTCAAATCCTTGACAGTCACGGCATACCCTTTGAAATATATTTTGACGGCAAGTGCTACGCAAGCAAGGAATCGTATAAAAAATACGAGGAGAAAAACCTCCAACCTATATTTTTGTATGTGTTAAAAGAATTTACAACTGCGGTTGACGATTTATCGGCGCTTATCGGGAACAGGGGCATTGAGAAAATCAACGCTATGAATTTAACCGCAAAAGAGCGTGAAATGCTTGAAAATGAACTTCGCAAAACAGGTGAAATTTATATTACATCGTCAATTTCGGACAATCTTGAAATGAACAACTACTACGCCAACAAGGGCTTTGCTCTGCGCTCTCTTGCAGACGCTCTCGGAATAAACAGCGATAATGTAATGTGCTTCGGTGACGGAGAAAACGACTGTGAAATGTTAAGCTTTGCTAAATACTCATTTGCTATGGAAAACGGCAGTGATTACGCCAAAAACAGCGCAAAATTCATTACCGCCTCCAATTACCGATGCGGAGTTGCACAAGCTATTGAAAAATATGTATTGGAAAAATGATTATGGATATTAAAAATTTTAAAGGTGTTATTTTCGATTTGGACGGAACGCTTCTTGACTCAATGAATGTATGGCATCAGGTGGATATTGAGTTTTTCAAGCGCAGAGGCATGGAAGTTCCCAAAGGGTACAAAAAGGTTATCAGCAAAATGCCGTTTACCGCCATTGCAGAATATACAAAGGGAAAATACAATATTAAAGAATCTGCAAAAGAAATTATTGAGGAATGGCATACGCTTGCGCTTGAAGAATACAAATACAATGTTAAGCTCAAAGACGGTGCAAAGAAATTTATAGAAAAATGCAAAGCAAACGGATTAAAATGCACATACGCCACCGCCAGTGCCGATATTCTTTGCGACACAGTTTTAAAAGCCAACAATGTTTATGAATATTTTGACTCAAAGGCATATGTTTATGAGGTGGATAAGGACAAAAGCGAGCCTTATGTTTATTTGCTTGCCGCAGAAAGGCTAAACTTAAATCCGCAAGAATGTATTGTTTTTGAGGATATTATTGAGGGCGTAAAAAGTGCTAAAAAAGGCGGATTTACCGTTTGCGGCGTTTATGACGACAGCTCGGCAAAGGACGAAAAAGAAATTCGGGAATTTGCCGATTATTACATAAGTTCTTTTTCGGAATTGCTATAACGGTACTTTACAAACGGCGTAAAAAGTTATATTATATATAACAAATAATATGAAAGAAGAATGATATATGGAAAAAACAGTTTTAGTTGAAACCTCTGCAAGACATGTGCATGTGTCAAAGGAAGACCTTGAAATCCTTTTCGGCGCAGGCTATTGCCTCACCAAGAAAAAGGACCTTTCTCAGCCCGGTCAGTATGCCTGTGAAGAGAGAGTTGCGGTTATCGGCCCCAAAGGTCAGTTCCCCGCAGTTTCAATTCTCGGTCCTGTAAGAAACGCTACTCAGGTTGAGATTTCCGCTTCCGACGCACGCAGCATCGGTGTTGCCGCTCCCGTAAGAGAGTCAGGCGATATTGAGGGCAGCGCAGGCTGTAAGATTGTTGGTCCCAAGGGCGAAATCGAAATTGAAAAGGGCGTTATAGTTGCAAAAAGACATATACATATGACTCCCGATGACGCCGCAAAATACGGTGTTGCCGACAAGCAGATTGTCAATGTTAAAATTCCCTCGGACGGCAGAGAGCTTGTTTTCGGCGATGTTGTTGTAAGAGTTAATCCTAACTTTGCCCTTGCAATGCACATCGATACAGACGAATCAAATGCCGCATCGGCAAAACCCGGCACAATGGGTATTATCCTTTAATGTTTGAAAAATCACTTTGATTTTTCCTACCTTGTAACGGACTGATTTTTGTATTATTATAAGGCTTGAAATTTGAAGCTTCAAATTTCAAGCCTTTTTTCTTTTATCTTTGTGTCTTTTGACCGAAAATAAAAAATTATGGGTTTTTCGCATTTGTGTTTGTAAAATACAAATCCGGACACATTATTATAAAAGCTGTATTTTGCCATATTTGCATAGGGAAGCACATAAATAAGTGGAATTAAAAGCAGGCAAAGAATTTTCCAGCCCCACAGGGACGCACAGTATCCCGCATATTTAAGCGTGTTACCCTCCATAAGCTCAATGCTTTGTTCTATTACTCGCAGAGAGTCTGTTTCTTTTTCGGAGAAAATTATCCCCTCGCACATAGAATATCTTTTAAGAATGATATAAAGAAACACCGTGCCTGCCGCAAAAAGCATTAAGGTTGAGACAAAAAGAGTCAGCAGAATTTTGTTTCCGTATCCGCCTGTTTTTATAGCATAAAAAAGTATTCCCCCTGTTATTACGGACGGAGCAAAGAAAAATGCGAACCATGCAAGGGAAAGGAAAAACCGCAGGATATCCGTCATCAAAAATGTTAAGCACTGCTTAATGCCTATGCTTTTTATTGAGGCGGCAAAGGTTATTTTTTCGCCTCTGCTTTTCAAAAAGAAATATTTGTCCGCACACAGTCTTGAAGCACGCCAGAGCAAAACAGACAGCACTATGCTTGCGGTAAAAAGTGTCGGTCTTATTACGCCGGCATATGATGAAGCATACGGTATAAAAGAAAAATCGCTTTTCATTAACAAAAAATACAAATAATAATTCAATACGGCAAGTGAAAAAATAGCTACATAAGGAAAAATTGATGCAAAAAACAATTTTGCCTGATTATTAACAAGATTTTTTTTCGCATCAAGCTTTAAGTATGTCAATTCCATATTACTGCCCCCTTTTGAATTATTATTGTCAATATAAAAAGAAAAAATACAACACGAAAGCGTACAGGAGGCATATTTATGTGCGGAATAGTAGGTTACATCGGAGAGGAGCAGGCGGCTCCCATACTTATTGAGGGGCTTCGCCGCCTCGAATACAGAGGCTACGACTCGGCGGGAATTGCCGTTAAAGGCGATGAAATTTCAGTAATAAAGGAAAAGGGCAGAATTGACAATCTGCAAAAGTCGGTAAAGGAGGAAAATCCTTGCGGCACGGTGGGAATAGGCCACACGAGATGGGCAACCCACGGCATACCCGATAAGTCAAATGCTCATCCCCACAAATCGCAAAACGGCATTGTAACACTTGTTCACAACGGTATTATCGAAAACTATCTTGAAATTAAAGACGAGCTTATAAAAAAAGGATACGAATTTAAGTCAGAAACGGATACAGAGGTTATCGCCCAGCTTTTTGATTTCTTTTTTGACGGTGACGCAGTAGACACGATGATTGAAGTTTCACAGCGCCTTGAAGGCTCATATGCAGTCGCTATGCTTGTAAAGGGTGAGGGCGACAAGGTTTTTGCAATGAAAAAGGACAGTCCGCTGATTGTAGGCAAAGGTAAAAACGAAAACTATTTAGCCTCGGATATTCCTGCCCTTCTTCCCTATACAAATGAGTGTTATATCGTAAACGACGGTGAATTTATTGAAATTGGAAAAGACAGTATAACCGTATATGACAAAAGCAGAGAAAAGAAAAATGCTGAAATAAAAAAAGTAAATTTAAGCGTTGACGACGCCGAAAAGGGCGGATATGACTGCTTTATGGAAAAAGAAATTTACGAACAGCCAAAAGCGGTCAAGGATACTGTTTCTCCCCTTATCAAAAACGGTAAAATTCAGCTTCCCTTTAAGTTCCCCGAAGGCTTTGTGAAAAATCTTCAAAGAATTTACATTGTAGCCTGCGGCAGTGCCTACCATGTGGGAATGACGGCAAAATATATTATCGAGGATATGGCGAGAATACCCGTAACGGTTGATATTGCCAGCGAATTCAGATACAGAAATCCAATTATCGAAAAGGGTGACCTTTGCATATTCATAAGCCAGTCGGGTGAAACGGCAGACACCCTTGCATCTCTCAGAGAGGCAAAAAAGAGAGGCGCATTTACTCTCTCAATCGTGAATGTTATGTTCAGTACAATTGCAAGAGAGAGTGACGGCGTGATATACACAAACGCAGGTGCGGAAATCGCAGTTGCCACAACAAAGGCGTTTTCGGCACAGCTCGGCGTTTCTTATGTATTGGCGTCGTATTTATCATATGAAAAAGGCTGTGTTTCGGAGAGCGAATTAAAAGAATTTACCGATGAAATACTTTCTCTCCCCGAAAAAATCCAAAGTGCGCTGAACACAGATGAAAAAACCGCACAGCTTGCAAAATCGGTAAGTCAAAAAGAACATATGTTTTTTATCGGCAGAGGAATTGACTATCCGCTTTGTCTTGAAGGCTCTTTAAAGCTGAAAGAGATTTCATATATCCACTGCGAGGGCTACGGCGCAGGCGAATTAAAGCACGGCACAATATCCCTTGTTGAGGAGGGCACAATAGTTGCCGCCGTTGCCACCGATGACGCGCTGTATGGTAAAATGCTATCCAATATCAAAGAGGTTCACGCAAGAGGCGCTTATGTTATCGCCGTTGTTAAGGAGGGAGCGAAGGGCATTGAACAAGCGGCAGATGAGGTTATATATATCCCTGACGCTTCAAGATTCCTCACACCGTCTCTGACGGTTGTACCGTTACAGCTCTTGGCGTATCACACAACGGTTTTGAGAGGCTGTGATGTTGACAAACCGAGAAATCTTGCAAAATCTGTAACGGTGGAATAATGCGGTAATATTTTTTACAAAACTCATTATAAAATATCAGGCTCCTGCTCATAATAAAGCAGGAGCTTTTTTCTGTACATAAAATAGTAAAGGAAGATTTATGTGCAGTACAACAGAGTTGAAATATGCGGAGTTAATACATCAAAATTAAAGGTGCTGAAAGAGGCGGAAAAGACAGAGCTTTTAAAAAAGGTAAAAGCAGGTGACGAAACGGCGAGAAGCCGGTTAATCGAGGGGAATCTGCGCCTTGTGCTGTCGGTTATTCAGCGATTTGCCAACCGAGGCGAAAATCCCGACGACCTTTTTCAGGTGGGCTGTATCGGTCTTATTAAAGCGATTGATAATTTTGATATTACACAGAATGTGCGCTTTTCCACATATGCCGTTCCAATGATTATAGGTGAAATAAGGCGGTATTTAAGAGATTACAACACAATTCGGGTGAGTCGTTCTTTAAGGGACACCGCTTACCATGCCATGCAGATAAAGGAGCGTATTCAAAACGATTTGGGCAGGGACGCCACAATTGAAGAAATCGCAAAAGAGATGGAATTAGAGCCTGTTGACGTGGTGCTGGCGCTTGAAGCGATAGTTGAGCCTATATCACTTTACGAGCCTGTATATTCCGACGGCGGCGACACAATTTATGTTATGGATCAAGTTGGCGGTGCGGAAAGCGATGAGGACTGGCTCAACGAAATTTCCATAAAAGAAGCAATAAAACACCTTGGCGACCGTGAAAAGCAAATTCTTAATCTACGCTTTATGCAGGGCAAAACGCAGATGGAGGTTGCAAAGGAGGTTGGCATAAGTCAGGCACAGGTCAGCCGCCTTGAAAAGGGCGCTATTAAAAAAATAAAAGAATCGTAAATAAGTAATAACCCGCACCCCTGCTAAATATTATTAACAGGGGTGTTTTTATGAATTGCTGTATAACCGATATGCGTGAAAAAGAGGTTATAAATTTAAAGGACGGCTGTCGCTTGGGCTGTGTTTGCGATGTGGAGATTGACACCTGCACGGGCTGTCTTGTTTCCGTTATCATTTTCGGCAGGTCAAGGTTTTTCGGACTTTTCGGCAGATATGAGGACATAAAAATTTGCTGGAAGGATATTAAGGTTATCGGCGACGATACCATACTTGTGGACTTTGAATGTCCTGCCGAATGTAAACGATGCACCAATCCCAATATTTTCGATTCCATTTTCCGACACAGAAGTTGAAAAATACGCTTTAATATGATACAATACTCTTGAACTATATTGTATCGGGGTGTAAAAAATTATGGATATGAATAAAGTTAAGCTTGATATAAGAGGCGTAAAATATTTTATAAACACCGATGAAAGTGTTGAATACACCGAAGCGCTTGGCAAAAGAATTGACGAAAGAATGGCTGAAATTATGAAAGGCGGCGCCCTTGTTACTATGACACAGGCGGCTGTACTTGTGGCATTGGAGTTTGCCGACGAGCTTTCAAAAAGCGAAAAGAATGTTGAAAATTTCCGCAACCAGATTAAGGATTATCTTGAAGATTCCGCAAAGGCAAAGTCCGAACGGGATTACTACAAGCGTGAGCTTGAACGCATTAAGACCGAGGCAAAATTTAAGGACGACCAGATAAATCTGTTTGCAAAATCGGAAAACAAGAATAATGACGACTCAAAGAAATAACATTGAAATTCTTGCGCCCGTAGGCAATGAAGAAATGCTCAAAGCGGCTGTACTCTCCGGTGCAGACGCGGTTTATTTGGGACTTCCCGACTTTAACGCACGGCGGAATGCGCAGAATTTTACAGAGGAACAGTTTAAAAATGCAATAGAATACTGTCACAGGAGGGGTGTTAAGGTACATATTACGCTTAACACCCTTATTAAGGATTCGGAGCTTGAAACCGCCGCAATAGCCGTGAAAAAGATATGCTTATTCGGTGCCGATGCGGTAATTGTGCAGGATTTGGGCGTGGCAAAACTTATACACACAGTTTGCCCCGAGATTGAAATGCACGCCTCAACACAGTTGAGTACGGGAACGCTTTTCGGACTTCACGAGCTTAAAAAGCTGGGCTTTACCCGTGCCGTTCTGCCGAGAGAATTAAGTGTTGAAGAAATTAAAGAGCTTTGCGAAAAATCTCCTCTCGACCTTGAAGTTTTTGTTCACGGTGCTCTTTGTATGTGCGTTTCGGGGCAATGCCTTATGAGCGCTGTTTTAGGCTCACGAAGCGGCAACAGAGGCCTTTGCGCACAGCCCTGCCGACTGCCATTTAAGGTGCAAAACGGTACAGGACACGATTTGAGTTTAAAAGATTTATCCCTTATTGAATATATCCCAAAGCTTGCCGAAATGGGCGTTTGTTCTTTTAAAATTGAGGGCAGAATGAAGCGCCCCGAATATGTAAGTGCGGCGGTGACTGCCTGCAAAGCGGCGGCAGGGGGTGGATATTCCCCCGCTGTTCAAAAGGATTTGGAGGATTTATTCTCCCGTTCAGGGTTTACTGACGGATATTATAAAAGTATGCTTGGCAGAAATATGTTCGGTTTTCGTGAAAAAGAAAATGTGCAGTCTGCCACCAAGGAGCTTTTAAAAAAGTACGAAGCGGTTTATGAAAAGGAACAGCCGCGATACAACGTGAAATTCAAATTCGACGGCAAAATAGGTGAAAAAGCAAGTCTTACTTCCCTTTGCGGTGAAAAAAGCGTGACTGTAAACAGTGATATGCTTTGCGAAGCGCCCATAAACCGCCCTTTATCCCCTGACAGGGTGACCGACGCTTTATCGAAATGCGGCGGAACCCAGTTTGAGGCAGAAAGTGTTGAAATTGAGGGTGAAATTGACTATTCCCTCCCGATTTCCGCACTCAACGCTATGAGGCGGTCGGCTTTGGAAATGCTTGAAAAGGATATGGCGGCTCCCCGTGAGCGAAAAATTTTCCCCGCTCCCCTGCCGACAGATGTTGAATCGGAAAATTTACGAAAAAAATACTTCCGCTTTGACAGTTGTGAGCAAATGCCCGAAAATATAAAAGACGGCGTTTGCTTTGTGCCCATTGAGGACTACAAGCTTTGCAAAAGCAAAGAAAATTTAGGCGTTGAACTGCCCCACGGTATGTTCGGCAACGGTGAAAAGGTTGAAAAGCTTTTAGCCCAATGCCCCGCCCAAACTGTGCTTTGCCACACTCTTGATGCGGTTGCATTGGCAAAAAAGTGCGGCAAAAAACCGGTTGCCTCCCCTTCAATGAACATTCTTAACTCCCTTTCAATGGACAAGGCAAAGGAAACGGGAATTTGCGAGGCGATTATATCAAGCGAATGTACCTTGGATAATTTCGGCAAAATTTCCTCGCCCATACCGAAAGGAATTACCGTTTACGGCAGACTGCCCCTTATGCTCACAAGGAACTGTCCCGTTAAAAACGGCAAAAGCTGTTCGGAATGTAAGCGGCAGAGCGATATTACGGACAGAATGGGGATAAAATTCCCTGTAAGGTGCCGTATGGGGTATTCGGAAATTCTCAATTCACGCCCCGTTTATTTAGCGGACAGAATGAGGGAAATCCCACCCTGCGATATTTTGTTTTTCAATTTTACCGTTGAGGGCAAAACAGAGGTTGAAGAAATAATAAATGCCTATAAAAACGGAGAAAAGCCCCGGGCTGAATTTACCCGAGGACTTTTATACAGAGGTGTAGAGTAATGGAATTAAAAATAAAAAAGGTTCGTGAAAACGCTAAAATCCCCACCAGGGGAACAGAGGGCAGCGCAGGGCTTGATTTATACGCCTGCATTGACGCCCCCATAACATTAAACTGCGGCGATACGGCGGTTATCCCCACGGGAATTGCCATAGGTCTTGACGATATTCATTACGGAGCTTTTATTCACTCACGCAGCGGGCTTGCCGTTAAGCACGGAATAGGACTTTTAAACTCTGTCGGCGTTATCGACAGCGACTACCGTGGCGAAATCTGCGTGGGAGTTATAAATCAAATAAAAGAGCCCTACACAATAGAGCCCTTTGAACGCATTGCCCAAATGGTGATTAAAAAAGTGGAAATGCCCGAAATTATTGAGGTGGAAAGCCTTGACGATACAGACCGAGGCGCAGGCGGCTTCGGCTCAACAGGCACGAAATGAAAATTGAAATCGGTAAAAAAGGGACTGTCCCCTTTTTACCGAAACTAATTATAACACGGTAGGGCGCTGTCTGCCCCGCCGAAAAATACACCGACTCGAAACGGGCGACAATTGAATCGCCCCTACAAGCACGATAAACGCAACGCAGTATTGCGGAAAAATAAACTATTTTATTTCCTCATACATATCGCCTGCGGACTGCTTTGTGGCGTATTCGGTGACATTTATCACCTTATATTTTGTAACCTTTTCTCCGAAGCGGATTTCGAGAATATCCCCCTCTTTTACATCATAAGAGGCTTTTACCGCTCTGCCGCCTACGGATACATGACCTGCGTCGCACACCTCGTTTGCAACGGTGCGGCGCTTTATTATTCTTGATACCTTTAAAAACTTATCTAATCGCATATTTATTTTCCTTTTTGGATAAAAATGAGGGAGCCTTATAAAAGGCTCCCTATTTTTTAAAAGCTAAAATTATTTAACAGCTTCTTTGAGTGCTGCGCCTGCTTTGAAAGCGGGAACCTTTGTTGCGGGAACTGTCATTGTCTCGCCTGTTCTGGGGTTGCGAGCCTGCTTTGCAGCGCGTGCACGAGTCTCAAATGTGCCGAAGCCGATGAGCTGAACCTTCTCACCCTTTGCAAGTGCGTCTGTAACGGAAGCAACTACTGCTGCTACTGCTGCGTCTGCATCTTTCTTTGAAATGCCTGCCTTCTCGGCAACTGCTGCTACGAGTTCTGTCTTATTCATTTGTAATTCCTCCAAATTTTTTCTCTTTATCTCCAAAGGACATCAATCCTTTTTTGACGCTTTTGCTATATCCCAAAGTTCGTCAAGCTCCCAAAGCTCGGCACTTTTCATATCAATGCCTTTCTCTGCGGCAAGCTTTTCAACTTTTGAAAACCTGTCAATAAACTTATCGGTGGCTTTTGTGAGGGCTTCCTCGCTGTCAACGCCTATAAACCTTGAAACATTTACAACGGAGAAAAGCAAATCTCCCAATTCCTCCAAGGTATTAGTGCCGTCGCCTTTTTTCACAGCCGCCTTTAATTCGGCAAGCTCTTCCTCCACCTTATCAAAAGCACCCTCTGCGCTGTCCCAATCAAAGCCTGCCTTCGAGGCTTTTTTCTGCACCTTATCCGCACGCATAAGCGCGGGGAATTCACGGGGCACGGAAAGCATTGAGTCGGTCTGGCTTTTTTGATTTTTGGTACGCTTTTTTATAGCGTCCCAATTTTCAAGCACCTGCTCGCTGTTTTCCGCAACTGCTGTTCCGAAAACATGGGGATGGCGCTCAATCATCTTTTTGCAGATACCGTCGGCAACATCGTTTAAATCAAAGGAGCCTTTTTCCGTTTCAATCTGCGAATGAAAAACCACTTGAAGAAGAACATCACCGAGTTCTTCTTTCAACAATTCCGTATCGTTTTTGTTGATTGCCTCGATTACCTCATAGGTTTCTTCAAGAAAATCACGGCGAATGGTTTTATGGGTTTGCTCACGGTCCCACGGGCATCCGCCGGGGGCACGGAGAATACGAACAATTTCAGCAAGGTCCTGAATACCGTAACTATCTTTAAACTTAAAACCTTCCGTCATTGCCGCCACCCTTTACTTTACTTCTTTATTTTACTCTATAAATCCATATTTTGCAAGTATTTTTGCGATTTTTTCTCCCTTTGGGAGCATAATTATATCATCTTTTGCTATACCTTTTATCAAAAGCATGGAAATCACATACACAATTCCGCCGAAACAGATAGCAAATCCCAAAGAGAGCAGGTCTTTAAGAGAATGCCCCGCAACGGAAAACGGAGGGATAAATCTGTTGCAAATGCCGAAAGATGTATATGCCGCCAAGCCGCAGAGAATACCGCAGAAAATCGGTTTTACGAAAACCGACATAAAGTTTATTCTTATTTTTGCTGTGAAAATCAAAGCACAAAGATTTATTATTACGATTAACGCATAGCAAACAACAGTACCTATAACCGCTCCGTTAACATTTATTTTCGGTATTCCCACGAGAATATAGTTTGCCACCACCTTTGCAACTGCGCCGATTGAAAGGGATACAAGGGGTATTTTTGCCTTATCAAGGGCTTGAAGCATATTGGTCATGGGCTGTGCCAAAGCAGTTAGGAAAACCGTAACTCCGTAAACCGACATTACGGGAGCCGCTATTGAAATACCTGCCGCCGAGTTTCCGCTGCCGTAAAACACCGCCAAAACAGGCTGTGAAAGAACAGCTAAGCCTATTCCGCAGGGCATTGCTATCATCATTGTAATACGAAGTACCGCTTCGATTGAGGTTTTTATCTGCTTTTTGCTTTTTATCGCCCATGCGGCTGAAAGCGCAGGAATGGCGCTTATTCCCAAAGGCATGGTAAGGGAGGGAATTAAGTTTTTAAAATCGAGAGAAAGTGAATACGCACCGTAAAGGAAATTCTTTACATCGGCATCAAGCACCCCTGCAAGTTCCGTTGCATAAACGCTTCTGATATAGTCCATATTATTTGCTATCATATGTTCAAGGCGGTTTTGGATTGTAACGGCGTCGATAAGGTTTGTAATGCTGAAAACAAGAGAGCTCGCCACAACGGGAATTGCAAAAACAATAATCTTTTTGGCAACTGCGCCCGACCGCTCCGGCCTGGGAGAAGAGGCAAGTTCCGTTTTTGTAATGCCGTCGCCCTTGATTTTATAGAGGATAAGCAGGTAAATCATACCGATTACCGTGCCCAAGGTTACGCCTGACGCAGCGGCCGCCGCCGCATAAGGATAAATTGCGCTTAAAGCCTCGGTTTCATTTGATACGGTCTGACCGAAAACGGTAAGCCCCGCCTCGAAACGGGAATAACCGTAGCTTATCACCCATTTCGCGCATAAAAGACCGAAAACCAACTTTCCGCCGGCTTCAAAAACCTGTGAAAAAGCCGTGGGAGTCATATTGCGAAGTCCGTTATAATAGCCGCGGTAGCTTGACATTATACAGCAGAAGAATATTGAGGGCGTTATAACGAAAATCGCAGGGAGAACATTCATATTCTTTGCAGAGAATGCGTAAGGGTATGCCAAAACAAGCATTGTAAGCGTTCCCAGAATACCCATTATCAGGAAAAGCCGCTTTGCTACTCTGTGAATAAGGCGTACATCTCTAAAATGCCCCAGCGCCATCTGCTGCGACACCATTTTGGCAATGGCTACGGGAAGCCCTGCCATTGAAACGGTATAAATAGGCACATAAAGGTTGTATGCCGAGTCAAAATATCCTCTGCCCACCGTACCTATCATATTTGAAAGAGGGATTTTATAAATTACGCCTATTATTTTTACTATCAGCGTTGCAAGGCTTAACACCAACGCTCCGTTTAAAAGCGATTGGCTTTTTCTTTTGCTTCCTGCCATGGGATTCACACCTTTTTCGTTTTCGTTTCAGTCCCGAGAAATTCTCTTAACAAAGAATCTTGCGGAACGAGGGAAATATCAATATCTTCAAACAGTTCAAGTGATTTGCGAAGCTTTGCGGCTTCACTCTTGTACTCATCGGAAATTTCACTGTTTTCAAGAAGCGGCAAAGCCTGCTGTTTTAAAACGCAGGGCTCATAAAGATGAATTGTGTTTATGCGTATATCTGCGTTACTGCGGTAAGGGAACAGGTATTTATCCTCTCCCTCTGTTACATTTTTCCACAATTTGTAAGTATTGTCAACCGTGCTGTCCCTGAATTTATAATCACGCACCAATCTGCGCACGAAACGGATATTGCGTTTGTTAAGAATTATTTTGCCCTTGCGGTCGTAAATTCTGGACGAAACGCTGATATATATTTTCATAAGCTTACCGTCAATTTTATCGGTAATAACAGGGTTCAGCGCATGAAGCCCCTCAATTATAACGGCGTCGGTTTCCCCGAGCGTTATTTCGTTAAACCTTGTATCGCTCCTCTTACCTGTTGTGAAATCAAATATGGGCGATTTCACCGTTTCGCCTTTCAGCAAAGCGTTGACGGTTTTTTCAAAGCAATCAAGGTCGAGGGCATAAACGGTTTCATAATCCCGTGTGCCGTCGGGAAGCATGGGTATATCCTCACGGTTAATGTAAAAATCGTCAAGGCTCAAAACATAAGTTTGAACTCCGTGTTCACGAAAGGCCTGCGCCAGCTTATTCGCCGTTGTTGTTTTGCCCGAAGAGGAAGGACCTGCCAGCATCACTATTTCTCTGCCCTTGTCCTCGCACACGCGGCAAGCGATTTCGTCTATAATATTTTTGTAACGCGCCTCGCATTTTTCTACCAAATAACAGGGTGCTGCCGACGCTGTTTCGTTTATATATTCAAGCTCGTTATTGATATTTGACATTTTGTACCTGCCTTTCTCTGTCCACCTTTAAGAATATGTATTATAAAACTGTGTTATTCTTTTCTTGCGGTCAATAAGCTCCTCAAAGCCCGAAATATACTCAAAAGGATATTTAAAATTGAAAATCCGTTCTATTTCATCGCCCGAGGGTGCTTTAAGCTTTGTCACCGCACCGCCTCCGCAGGAGAGAATTGTGTGACATTCCTCCATCATAAAAATGTTGTAAACGCACTCAAAGCCCTCTCGGCTCCAGCCCACATTTTCAAGACTGCCTGCGGATTTTGACTGACGGTACATATAGTACGGATGATAGTTATTTTTAAACTTTTCATATGTATAGTCAAGCATTTGTGACGCAATTTTTGCATTTTCAGCCGCAATCGACGGTGAAGCTAAACCTATGCTTGACGCTCTTTTTACAGCAAGGGTATGAACCGTGATATTCTCGGGGTCAAGGCTTAAAGCAATATCGGCAGAGCGGCAAAAGCTTTCTGCGGTATCGGTGGGCAGACCTGCAATCAAATCCATATTTATATTGTCAAAGCCTGAATTCCTTGCAAGTTTAAAGGCGTTTATTGTATCCTCGGCGCTGTGATGCCTGCCGATTTCTTTCAAAACGCTGTCGGAAAAGGTTTGCGGATTTATGCTTATTCTGTTAACGGCGTTGTTTTTTAACACCAACAGTTTTTCCTCTGTTACGGTATCGGGTCTGCCTGCCTCAACGGTAAATTCACGGCAGGAGGAAAGGTCAAAGCAACGGTTAATTGTGCCCGTTAAAGCCTTTAACTGTTCCCCATTGAGAGTTGTGGGAGTTCCGCCGCCCACATATACGCTTTCAAGGCGCAAGCCAAGATTTTTTGCAATTTTGCCTGTTATTTCAAGTTCTTTTAAAAGCAATTCCACATATCGGGGAACAAGATTTTTCGCCTTTTCCGTTTCTACGGAATGTGAAACAAAGGAGCAATAACTGCACCGTGTGGGACAAAATGGAATCGACACATAAAGGCTGAAAGAATCGGGTTTTGAAAGAGAAATTATATGCTCCTCACAATCTGCAACACTTCGTGCAAGGGCGTATTTTTCGTGGGAAACAAGCAATTCGTTTTTAAAATATCTTTCGGTATTTTCTCTGCCCATCTCTTTTTCCGTGTTAATCAAAAGCTTGGACGGCCTTACACCTGTTAAAACTCCCCATTTAGGATAAAAGCCTGTGTATTCCCCCATAAGAGAATACACCATTCTGCCCATTTGCATTTCATTGTCACCGCAAAGAGGGGCTGTGAGGGTTTTTGAAAAGCCGTTAAACCGAGCCGCAACGGTTATATTCTCCCCCACCGATGTTAAAAGCTGAAAATCCTCTGTATTTTCGTCACGGACAACCTCTATTTTTTCATTGGGGAAAAATATACGCACAAGCTTTTCCATCTCATAATGGAAATTGTGATTGATTACCAAAAGTTTCATTTTCTTACCTTAACATAACGGTTATTCCGCCGTTCGTATTCAAGTGTTGTTTCCTCACCGTGACCCGGGTAAACCTTATAATCGCCCTCTATCGCCGCAAGCTTGGAAAGGGACATAAGCTCCTCACGGGGACTACCTCCGGGAAAATCCGTTCTGCCCGCTGAAAGGCGGAACAGGGTATCGCCCGAAAAAATTACACGGTCATTTGTGAAAATATAGCAAACGCCGCCCTTTGTATGCCCCGGAGTGTGCATAACACGGATTTCACCGTCACCGAAGGGCAGGGTGTCGCCGTCATTTACTGTTTTATCCCCACGGCACACAGGCTGTTCGCCATCAGGATACTGCCAGGAAAAAAGGCTTTTGTCACGGTCATAAAGGCAATCGGCATCCTCGCTGTGAATGACTGTCTGCGCCGAAGTTCTATCCTTTAACGCCTTAACACCTGAAATATGGTCGAAATGGCCGTGAGTTAAAAGGATATATTTTACATTTTTGTCCTTTAAATATTCCGAAAGTTCCCTATCCTCCGTTGCAGGGTCCACAACGGCGCAGTCGCCGCTGATGTCGTCCGTCACAACATAGGTATTTGTTGAAATATCACCGAGAACAAATCTTTTTATACTGATACTCAATTAAATTACTTCTTTCTCCAAATTTCCGAATCGTAAAGAATGGTAACGGGGCCGTCGTTTAAAAGCTCAACCTTCATATCGGCACCGAAAATGCCTTTTTGAACATTTTTAACGCCGTTCTCTAAAAGCTTACTGCAATAGAGCTCATACAGCTCGTTTGCACGGTCGGGCGCCGCTGAACGGATAAAGGACGGTCTGTTGCCTTTTTTTACATCTGCGCAAAGGGTGAATTGAGATACGGCAAGCACCTCGCCGCCCACATTGAGAATGTCCAAATTCATTTTTTCATCCTCGTCCTCAAAAATACGCAGCGAGGCAGTTTTTTTCGCCGTTATTTCGGCGTCCGCCTCTGTATCGTCGTCCATTACGCCCAAAAGGACAAGATAGCCCTTGCCGATTTTCGAAATAAGCTCACCGTTTACCGTTACGGAGGCTTTTGTTACTCTTTGTATAACTGCTTTCATTTTTTACCTCTCTACGCTCAATACTCCGTCAACCTTTTCTATTTTTGCAATAAGGTTTTTAAGGTGCTCAATACCCCCAACCTTTACGGTTATGCTTAAAATACATCTGCCGTCCTTGGTATCACGGGTATTGATATCCGTTATGTTAACTTTCATATTTGCCACCTGCATACTTACATCTGCCATAAGTCCTATTCTTGAAAGGCAGGTCATGGTAATGGTAGCCTTATATTCTTCTTTTACATCCTTATTCCAATGCGCCTTTACCCAGCGGGCAGGCTCGGCGCAGTTCTTTATATCCTTGGGGACATTGGTACAGTCCGCCTTATGAACAGAAACACCGTGTCCTCTCGTGATAAAACCGATTATGGGGTCGCCGGGAAGCGGATTACAGCACCGTGAAAATTTAATAAGGCAGTTATCAATGCCCTCAACCGTAACGCCGTCCTTTTTCTTTCTTGAAACGGTTTCAACAGGTGTGATTTTAATTTCTTCACGGCTTTTATCGTAGTTTTTATGATATTCCTCTTTGATATACGGCATAAGGCGGTTTATTGAAAGCCCGCCGAAGCCGATTGCGGCATAGAAATCATCGAGAGACTCCATATGCTGACGCTCACAAAGCTTTTTCAAAAAGGTTTGATAATCTTCTTCGTCAAGACGGATATAGTTACGCTTAAACTCACGCTCAACCTCTGCCTTGCCCTCCGCAATATTTTCATCACGCTTTTCACGCTTGAACCATGAACGGATTTTGCTCTTTGCCTGACTCGATTTTGCAATATTGAGCCAATCCCTGCTGGGGCCTTTGCCCGGCTGAGAGGTTGTGAGAATTTCAACGATTTCTCCCGTTTTTACCACATAATCAAGGGGGACCATTCTGCCGTCCACCTTGGCGCCGGTCATTTTATTGCCTACTTCTGTATGAATGGCATAAGCAAAGTCGATAACAGTTGAGCCCTGAGGAATATTTATAACATCACCCTTGGGGGTATAAACAAATACCTCATCGGGTATAAGGTCGGTTTTGATTGAGGAAACGATTTCACGGGCGTCCCCTGTTTCCTGCTGTGCTTCAAGCATTTCACGAATCCATTGAAGCCCCTCGTCAAAGCTTTTCTTTCCGCCGTTGATACCCAGCTTATATTTCCAATGCGCCGCAATACCGTATTCGGCTGTACGGTGCATTTCCCATGTTCTTATCTGCACCTCAAAGGGAGTGCCCTCCTTGCCGATTACCGTTGTATGCAAAGACTGATACATATTGGGCTTGGGCGTTGAGATATAATCCTTAAAACGCCCCGGTAAAGGCTTATACATATCGTGGATAATACCCAGACAGTTATAGCAATCCACAACCGTATCAACTATTATACGGACTGCGTATATATCGTAAATTTCATCGAACTGCTTGCCCTGCATATACATTTTTCTGTATATGCCGTGAACGCTTTTTATTCTTCCGCTGATTTGGGCGTTCGGAACGGTAAGACGAACTCTTTCAAGTATTTTTTCTTTTGTATTTTCAAGAAAATCGTTTCCTGAACGGCTTGAATTTTTAACATTTTCCTCGATTGAGGCATACGCCACGGGGTCGAGAAAACGGATTGCTCTGTCTTCCAGCTCCTCTTTGACGGAACGGATACCGAGACGGTGAGAAATGGGAGCAAAAATTTCAAGGGTTTCAAGTGCCTTATCCCTTTGCTTTTGCGGGTCAACAAATTCAAGGGTACGCATATTGTGAAGCCTGTCGGCAAGCTTTACGATGATAACACGGATATCCTTTGACATTGCAAGGAGCATTTTGCGGACATTTTCCGCCTGCTGTTCCTCTTTTGTTTCACGGGAGGTTATCTGCACCTTACCGAGCTTTGTAACACCGTCGACAAGAGTTGCCACCTCATCGCCGAAATCGGCACGAAGCTGTTCAAGAGTATAGGGCGTATCCTCAACCACATCGTGAAGAAGCGCCGCCACAAGCGACTGCCAATCCATACCCAAATCCACAAGAATATCGGCAACCGCTATCGGGTGGATAATATACGGCTCGCCCGAACGGCGAAGCTGACCGCCGTGATATTCCTCGGCAACGCCGAACGCCTTATCAATGATTTTCAGCTCGTCTTCATTATGAACCGCCGCAATTTTCCCGCGCAAGTCGCTGTAAAGCCTTTTTACATTTACATTTTCCGCCATCAATGCTCACTCCCCTGCATTGCTAAATCCCTTAATACGGCAGAGGCGGACAAATCCGCTTTTTTACCGCCGCCGTCAAATAATATTATGCCTCTCTCTTGCCGTATGAGTCCCAATTCGCAAAGAACATCAACGGAAATCTGCATTTTGCACAGATTTTCCGCAGGACAGTTTGTGCGGACAAGCATACTTTCAATACCGAACTGCCAGCCGCCGTAATTTTTCAAAAAATTAAATACGCCCAGCAAAAATTCTCTTGACGGAGTTAAAAATCTCGCCTCGTGGCAGGTAAGCGTTTCGCCACGCATATATTTTTCATAGAGAGCACGGGATTTGAAAAGCTTATCCTCGTCAATTCCCGAAAAACGCATATCCTTTATCTGAACAGAGGCTCTGATTTCGCCCCTGAATTCATTTTTGTCGATTTTTACAGCCAAATCCACCGTATCGCCCTCACGGTAAGGAAGCTCTTTAAGTGTTGTGGAAAATTTCATTGCGCAGAACTGAGTATTGCCCTTTGTAAAGCTAATACGCAGGTGTTTACCGTCGCCCACAGGCTTTATTCCCGTAATACGCACCCCGAAAATTCCGAAAACAGGCTGAGGATTGCCTGCGCCGAAAGGCTCCAATGCTTCAAGAGACTCGGCAAGCTGTGCATTTATATATGCAGGGTTCAGCTTGCAGTCAAGCATAAGTGTGGGCACGGTTTCTTCACAGGACAACGCATATGCGTTAATCGCCCTGAAAAAGCTTTCAACATTTTCACGGTCAATTCCAAGCCCTGCCGCCATGGTATGGCCGCCGAAATGAGTAAGAAAATCACCGCAGGCTTTTATTGCGTCATACACGGAAAAGCCTTCAATACTTCTTGCAGAGCCTGTACCCTTATCGCCGTCAAAGGTTATTACTATTGACGGTCTGCCGTATTTTTCGGTAATTCTTGCCGCCACAATGCCTATAACTCCGTGATGCCAGTTTTCACCGCACACCACTATAACCTTTGCGTATTTCAGCCGCTTATCCGCCTCAATACAAGCTACAGCCTCCTCCATTATTTCATTTTCGGAAATATGGCGCTGTTTATTGCAGTTATCCACCTGCTCGGCAATGCCGAGAGCGGCGGACAAATCCTCGCACAAAAGCAATTTCAAAGCGGTTTCGGCAGACTCCATTCTGCCTGCCGCATTTATACGGGGAGCCAGAGAGAAGGTTATTCCCACTCCGTTTAAGGCTCTGTCGCTCACGCCTGCAATCTGACGGAGAGCATTTATTCCGTTACAGGGATTTGCATTTATTTTTGCAACGCCGTACTTTACGATTGCACGGTTTTCGTCCTTTAAATCCACCACATCGGCAACGGTACCTACGGCGAGAATATCGGCATATTCGTTGAGTATCTCCGAATAATCCCCGTGTTCAAGGGCGCAAACGGTTTTAAAGGCAACGCCTACCCCTGCCCAATCCTTAAAGTGCAGATTGCAGTCCTCACGGTGAGGGTCAACAACCGCAACGGCGTCGGGGAGCTGTTCGCCGGGCATATGGTGGTCTGTCACAACCGTTTCAATCCCAAGACTTTGTGCATAGGCTATCTCCTCTATTGCGGACACGCCGTTATCAACGGTTACAATAAGCTTTACCCCTTGGGCGTGAAGTTTATCAACGGCAGAGCAGGACATACCGTACCCCTCTGTTATTCTGTCGGGGATATAATACATAACATCGGCGCCGTGGGAGGAAAGGTATGAATACATAAGCGCGGTTGAGGTAACTCCGTCCGCATCATAGTCGCCGTAAACACAGATTTTTTCAAAATTATCTATTGCCCTTTTTATCCGCAAAGCCGCTTTATCCATATCGGCAATGAGATAGGGGTCACAAAAACTGAAATCCGTATCAAAAAAGTCCTCAACATCTTCGTATTCCGTAATACCGCGGGACACTAATATCAGCGCCGTAAAGGGGTCAAGGCTGTGATTTTCGGCAACCTGCGCCGCCAAGTCTTTGTCGATAGGTGCGGTTATCCATCTTTTACGGCTCATACTTATCCCCCTTTCGGTAATAATAAAAGTAATTATATCATTTTCTATGGGTTATTTCAAGGCTTTAAGAGGAAAAAACGGCTTTGCAGAGCCAAGGATTTTGAAAAAGAAATATTGAAAATTTATTGCATATATGGTAAAATGATTGTGGTTATACGGTTCTCTAAATTTGAGGGGAGGAAACGGTATGAATAAAAACGATATTGCCGTTATAATGGCGGGCGGAACAAATATGTATTTAAAATCGGGGCTCCCGCCTGTTATGGCGAAAATTATGGGAAAGCCTATGATTTTGCATGTTACGGGTGCGGCGGTAAATTCAGGCGTAGGCAAGGTTGTAACGGTTGTACCTGCAAAGGATACCGTTATTACGGAAAGCTTGAAGGCCGAGTTTCCCGGCAAGCCTGTTTTCACGGTTGAGCAAAACTCGCCCCTCGGCACTGCAAATGCGGTTTTGCAGGCGTATGAATATTTAAAGGATTGCGCCGAAAGCGACGGAAATGTGCTTATTCTCAACGGCGACACCCCGTTTATGGACGCCAACACCGTATGCGCCGCATATGCGAGCCATATAAATTCGGGCAATGATATTACCGTTATCACCGCAAATATTGCAAAGCCCTTCGGCTACGGCAGAATTATAAGAGATACGGAAAGAAAATTCATAGGCATAATCGAGGAGCAGGACGCGGACAGCGATGTTAAAAGAATTACGGAGATTTCCTCGGGAACATATTGGTTTAAGGCGAAAAAACTTTGCGAGATAATTACAACTCTGCCGCCGAGAGCAAACGGGCATTACAATCTTGTTGACGCTATTTCCATTCTCATTGAATTAGGCGCTCGGGCAGACACATTTTTTGCCTCCCGTTCCGACATTATTCTCGGCGCAAACAACAGAATTCAGCTTATGGAGCTTAATGAATACGCCAAAAGGCAGGAAATTGAATTTCACCTTTCGGCAGGCGTTGACATTCCTTTCAGCGACGGCGTTATTATTGAGCCCGGCGCTGAAATCGGAATTGACACTCTTATTTTGCCGGGCACCATCATTAAGGGCAAGACTAAAATCGGCAAAAACTGCGTTATAGGTCCCAATTCAATTATCAGCGACAGCGTTATTGAAGACAATGCAAAGCTCAACAATGTTCAATGCTATCAATCCGTTGTTAAAAGCGGTGCGGATATAGGTCCTTTTGTTCATATCCGTCCCAATTCGGTTATCGGCAACGGCGTGCATTTAGGCAATTTCGTTGAGGTGAAAAATTCAAATATTGACACGGGCACAAAGGTTTCCCATTTGACTTATGTGGGCGACTCCGATGTGGGCAAGCGTGTTAACTTCGGCTGCGGCACGGTTACGGTAAACTACACAGGTAAGGCAAAATACCGAACCGTTATCGGCGACGATGTATTTATCGGTTGTAACACAAACCTTGTTGCTCCCGTAAAAGTGGGCAACGGCGCTTATACTGCGGCAGGCTCAACAATCACCGAGGATGTTCCCGAAGACGCTCTCGGCATTGCAAGAGCAAGGCAGGTAAACAAAATCGGCTGGAAACAGAAGAAATAAAAAGAGGTAAAACAAAATATGTTCAACAGATTCAGAAAAACTGCTCCTGTATCTGTCGGCACACCTGAATTTATCGTGGCGGGGCTTGGAAATCCCGATAGGAAATACACCTATACACGACACAATTCGGGGTTTTTGTGCGTTGATATGCTGGCAGATAAATTAGGCTTTCAGGTTAACCGTTTAAAATTCAAGTCCCTTATCGGCGATGCCGTTATAGGCGGTCACCGCTGTATTGTTATGAAGCCGCAAACATATATGAATCTCAGCGGCGAGGCTGTTAGAGACTGTGCCGAATTTTATAAAATCCCCCCTGAAAACATAATCGTGATATGCGACGATATAAATCTTGATGTGGGCAAAATGCGTATAAGGCGCAAGGGAAGCGACGGCGGTCAAAACGGCGTAAAAAACATTATATATCACCTGAACAACGACCGATTCCCCCGAATTAAGATTGGCATAGGTAAAAAGCCCCACCCTGACTACGATTTGGCAGATTGGGTGCTTTCGGAATTTACAAAAAAAGAGCTTGAAGCATTAGAACCCGTTTTAAAAAATGCCTGCGACGCCATTGAACTTATTGTTAACGGCGAAACAGACAAGGCAATGAATCAATTTAACAGTTGAGGTAGCATATGTCCGCATTCACAAAAGCAATTCTTAACTCTGCCGAATATTCGGCGGTTGAGGGCAGTATAAAAAAAGGCTTTTTGCCGCAAGGCGTTTTAGGTCTTATTCCCGTGCAGAAAGCCCATATTATTTCATCACTTACCGAGAGCCTTCAAAGAAAGGCTCTTGTTGTCGTTCCCGATGAGAGCACCGCAATAAAGCTTTGTGATGATTTATCCGCTTTCGGTCGCTGTGTACTGCATTTTCCTTCACGCAGTCTTTCTCTCTATGCCACAGACGGTCAGTCTTATGAATATGAGCAAAAGCGAATAAAGGCTCTGCGCCGTATGCTGGACGGTAAATGCGATATTGTTGTTGCCTGTGCCGAGGCGGCGGCTTCATTTACAATCCCACCCGATGTTTTGAGGGAAAAATCCGTTCTGCTCAAAAAGGGCGAGGAATCCTCTCTTGACTCCATTCTTTTTGCGTTAAACTGCGCAGGCTATGTGCGTGTTGACGCCGTTGAGGGCGTTGGGCAGTTTTCCTGCCGAGGGGGAATTATCGACTTTTTCTCTCCCGATGACGAGGAGCCTGTAAGAATTGAACTGTGGGGCGACACGGTTGACACTATGTGCCGTTTTGATGTGCAGTCGCAGCGGCGCACAATGAATATTGACGAAATACTTATTGCTCCGTCAAAGGAGATAATAATTGACGACAACAATACTCTGGCGGGAAAAATACAGAAGCTTGTATCTTCTCTCAGAGGAAAGAAAACAGACGCAGTTAAAGAAAAACTTTTTGAGGATATTGACAGGCTTAAATCCGGATTAAAGCCCTCATGTATTGACAAATATATGCCGCTGATTTACGAGGCGGCAACTGTTTTTGACTATGCCGAAGATTATATGCTTTTCGCTCTTGAAACAGGGGGCATTAAAGAAAGGCTGTCCGGTGCTCAAAAGCTTTTACTTGAAGATATTAAAGCAGGTCTTGAAGACGGAACTCTTTGCAAGGGGCTTGATAAGTTTTCCCTCACCTTTGCCGAGTTGGTGCAGAAATACGAAGCACTTAAAGCCACATATATGGATAATTTTGCGAGAGGCAGTTTTGATACTCCCGTTAAAAGTCTCACAACCTTTGACGGCGGCACTCTTCCCGTTTGGAACGGTAGGCTTGATGTGCTGACGGAGGATATTAAGCCCTTGCTTTCCAAAGAAAGCACCGTTGCGGTCTTTTCGGGAACGGACAAAAGCGCAAAGAATTTAGCAGAAACTCTCAATGACGAAAAAATACCCTCGGTTTATTTTCCCGTTATTCCTGCCGAATTTCCGAAAGGAGCCGTATCCGTGCTTCCCGGCTCCCTTTCATCGGGATTTTCATATCAGAGGGAAAAGCTGTTTATATTCACCTATTCAAAGGTTTACACAACAAAAGCCAAACGCAGGAACACGGGCTTTAAGGCAAGAGATACAATTCATTCGCTTGACGAGTTAAAAAAAGGCGATTATATTGTTCATTCCGTTCACGGTATCGGTATTTTTGACGGTGTAACACAGCTTGAATCGGGTAAAATCGTTAAGGATTACATTAAGATAAAATACGCAAAAAGCGATGTTTTATATGTTCCCGTTACACAGCTTGACCTTGTTTCAAAATATATCGGTCCACATGAGGACGACGGCAAGGCGCTGAAATTAAACCGTCTCGGCGGCAACGACTGGGAAAAGACAAGAAGCCGTGTTCGTACCGCCGTCAAGGATATGGCGGATGAGCTTATAAAGCTTTATTCACAGCGTATGAACTCCGACGGCTACGCTTTTTCTCCCGATATTGATATGCAGGCGGATTTTGAACGCCGTTTTGAATACGAGGAAACAGGCGACCAGCTTCGCTGTATTGACGAAATAAAGAACGATATGGAAAAGCCTCATCCTATGGACAGACTTCTTTGCGGAGATGTGGGCTTCGGCAAAACGGAAGTGGCTCTTCGTGCCGTATTCAAATGCGTTGCAGACGGAAAGCAATGCGCCATACTTGTACCCACCACCATTCTTGCGTTACAGCATTATCAAACCATATTGAAAAGATTTGAGGGCTTTCCCGTTGAGTCGGAGATGCTCTCACGCTTCCGCACGCCCACACAGCAATCAAAAATAATAAAGGGCGTTAATTCAGGGTTTATTGATATAATTGTGGGCACTCACAGGCTTATTTCAAAGGATATTAAATTCAAGGATTTAGGGCTTTTGATTGTTGATGAGGAGCAACGCTTCGGCGTCCGTCAAAAAGAAAAGCTGAAAGAAAAATTCCCAAATGTTGATGTGCTTACCCTTTCGGCTACGCCTATTCCCAGAACGCTGAATATGGCAATGTCGGGGATACGCGATATGTCGGTTATCGAGGAAGCTCCCTCTGACCGTTTCCCTGTTCAGACCTATGTTGTGGAGCACAGTATGCCCCTTCTCTGCGAGGCCATGGAAAAGGAACTGCGCAGAGGCGGTCAGGTATATTTTCTGCACAACAGAACGGAAACCATCGACGGTGTTGCCGCCTCGATAAAGGAATACCTGCCCGAAGCACGCATAGCCGTTGCACACGGGAAAATGAACGAGGAGCAGTTAAGTGATATATGGCGTGACCTTATGAACGGCGAAATTGATATACTTGTTTGCACCACCATAATTGAAACGGGTGTTGATGTTCCCAACGCCAACACGCTGATTATTGAGGACGCAGACAAATTGGGGCTTGCCCAGCTTCACCAGTTAAGAGGCCGTGTGGGCAGAAGCGCACGCAGAGCAAGCGCATATCTCACATACAAGCGTGATAAGAATTTATCGGAAGTGGCATACAAAAGGTTGCAGGCAATCAGGGAATATACGGAATTCGGTTCAGGCTTTAAAATTGCCATGCGTGACCTTGAAATCAGGGGTGCAGGCAATCTTTTGGGCGCACAGCAGCACGGTCACCTTGCGGCTGTGGGATACGATATGTATATGAAGCTTTTATCGGAGGCTATAAGCCAAGAAAAGGGCGAAACGCCCAAAAAGACAAGAGAATGTCTTATCGACTTGCAGATAAACGCCCATATACCCGATAAATACATTTCCGCTCTCCCCCAAAGGCTCGCCGTTTACCGCAGAATTGCCGATGTGCGCACATTTGAGGACGCAGAAGATGTACGCGACGAGCTTCGTGACCGTTTCGGTGATGTTCCGCCCTCTGTTGACGGTCTTATCGAGGTTTCTCTTTGCAGAAACACCGCATCTTCCATGGGAATTTTTGAAATAGGTCAGCGAGGCGATATAATAGCGCTTTACTGCGACGATATCAACGCCTCTCTCGTGCTTGACATCTCCTCTGTTTTAAGAGGCAGAGTCAGCGTAACCTCCACGGGCAAAAAAAGTATAAACGTTAAAAAACTTCCCGGTCAGAACCCTCTTGACACCTTGAAAGAGATTTTTGGCGCCGTTGAAGCGGTACGCAACAATAAAGAAGCGGATAAAAAATGAGCGTAACAACAGTACACACAGAAGTTAATTCTTTTGACGGTATTGTAAATACTGACTTTATATGGTAGAATATATTAAATTAAGCAAAAGGAGATTTTAATATGCTTTGGGGTTGTGCTTTGTTTACAGGACTTTTAATCGGTGCGGCTGATATTTGGCTTTTCACCGAAAAACGCAGTCCTGCCACTTGTATTAACGCAGTATTCCGTGATGTGATTGTTACAAATCTGCTGACATTTTCCGTTATGAAATACTTGCTAAATGTATCAAATGTTTTTGTCCCGTCCATGCACGGGCCTAAATACGCATTAAAATACCTTGCCCTCGCATTAGTTATCGGCTTGATATTCTTGGCTTTAATGGGCTTTTTAAAGAAATTCATAACCGTTGAGCCCTCAAAGCCGAAGAGAAAGGCGGGAGCTTGGGTTATGCGGATTTTTGCCGCAGTAATGTTCGCTTTGGGCTTAGCGGCAATTACAGGCACAGTTTGGGGCAAGCAGGCCTTCGGCGACCTTTCTCCCGACCAGATTATCATAAATCTTAACTCGCCCATTGAGGGAACGGATGTGGGAGTATATATTTCCGTACTTGAAGGTCCTGTGCTTATAACGGCGGTATTAACGGCTGTTTTCTGCCTTTTGATTTTTCCTTCATATAAAATTGTATACAGTAAAAATGAAAAACAATACGCATTTTTGCCCGGTCTTGCAATCAGAATTATTAGTCTGGTGCTTGCCGCCGCAATCCTCGCAGGCGGTCTGGCCTTCGGAATTACAAGATTCCATCTTATGGATTTATACGCCGCATATGTATCGGGCACATCATACATTGAAGATAACTATGCCGATCCCGCAGAAGTGAAAATCACCTTCCCCGAAAAGAAGAGAAATCTTATTCACATATACCTTGAATCTATGGAAAATACATATTTTTCAAAGGATTTAGGCGGAAATATGAATGAAAACCTTATGCCCGATTTGGCGGAGCTTGCAAAAGAGGGTATAAGCTTTTCCCACACTGCCGATACCTTTGGCGGTCCTTACCCCTCAACAGGCTCGGGTTGGTCGGTTGCAGGTATGGTAAATATGACTACGGGCCTTCCCATGAAAGTTCCCGTTGACGGCAACAGCTACGGTCAAAAGGACAATTTCCTGCCCGGCGCTACGGCTCTCGGCGATATTCTTTACGAAAACGGTTACGAACAAACTCTTATGTTTGGTGCAGACGCTACTTTCGGCGGACTCAATTTCTATTTTGAATCCCACGGCAAATTCAATATACTCGACTATAACGGCGTTAAGGAAAAAGGTTGGATTCCCGAGGATTACAAGGTATGGTGGGGATATGAGGACGACAAGCTCTATGAATTTGCACAAAAAGAGCTTACGCGCCTTGCAGAAACAGGTAAGCCTTTCAATTTCGTAATGGAAACTGCCGACACCCACGCTCCCGACGGGTATTTAAGCTCCAAAGCCGAAAAGAGGTTCGACAGTCAGTATGCAAACGCAATTTATTACAGTCAGAAAGAAGCTGTAAAGTTTGTCCGCTGGATTCAGGAACAGCCTTTCTATGAAAACACTACCATTGTAATGATCGGCGACCATTTAAGTATGGCTTCCGCTTTCTTTGAGAATATGGATAAAAGCTATCAGCGTACCTGCTTTAACCTGATTTTAAATCCTGCCGACAATGTTAAAAATATTGATAAGAGCCGCACATATAACCGCCAATGGGCAATGTTTGATATGTACCCCACAATTCTTGCAAGTATGGGTGTAGAAATAAGCGGCGACCGCCTGGCTATCGGTACGAACCTGTTTTCCGATACTCCCACTCTTGTTGAAAGAGACGGCATTCAAAAGGTTAACAAAGAGCTTACCAACCGCAGTAATTTCTATAACGAAAATATTTTGGTTGATAAGAAAAGACTTATAAAAGGCAAGAAATAATTGTAAAAAACAGCTTCGTTTAAGCGCTCGGCATAAACGAGGCTGTTTTTTGTCATTTTTAATAAATATATGTGCCTTTCTTTATATATGTTTTTTCTTGCTTCTGTTGACTTTAACGGTGAAAAGTGTTAAAATGTAAAAGCGCATTATGTACAATGTAATTATAGGAGAAGGAAAATGGTTATTACTGATTTTTTGGAAAGAAACGCCAGACTTTACGGTTCGGAAGTAAGTTTGGTGGAAATCAATCCGTCAGAGGAGCGCGACCGTGCGGTAACATGGCGTGAGTTCAATTTAATAGAGAGCAATTCGCAAAATGTTCCCTATCGCCGTGAAATGACCTGGCGTGATTTTGACCGCAGAGCAAACCGATTTGCAAATCTGCTTTTAAGCCGAGGTGTAAAAAGGGGTACAAAGGTCGGCATACTCCTTATGAATTGCCTTGAATGGCTGCCCATTTATTTCGGCGTGCTTAAATCCGGCTGTATTGCCGTTCCTATGAATTTCCGGTACGCAAGCGATGAGATAAAATACTGCGCTGAGCTTGCCGATGTGGAAATTCTGATTTTCGGTGAAGAATTTATCAGCCGTATGAATGTTATTGCCGACAGTCTTTCAGGCGTTAAAATGTTTTATGTGGGAGAGGGCGGTCCCGATTATACCGAAAACTGCCTCGCTCTTTTAAATTTTTGTTCGTCAAGTGCACCGCCTGTGGCTCTCAGTGAAGATGACGATGCGGCTATCTATTTTTCATCGGGCACAACAGGCTTTCCGAAGGCTATTCTACATAAACACCGTTCGCTGGTTCACTCCTGTAAGGTTGAGCAGAAGCACCATTCACAAGGACGGGACGATGTTTTCCTTTGCATCCCTCCCCTTTATCATACAGGGGCAAAAATGCATTGGTTCGGCTCGCTTATCTCGGGAAGCCGTGCAGTTTTGCTCCGCGGAGTAAAACCCGAGTGGATTCTTCGCACCGCCTCGGAAGAAAAATGTTCAATAGTATGGCTTCTTGTGCCGTGGGCTCAGGATATTCTCAACGCTCTTGATTCGGGCGAATTAAAGCTCTCCGATTACGATTTGTCCCGTTGGAGACTTATGCACATCGGCGCACAGCCCGTTCCCCAAAGTCTTATCAAGCATTGGCTGGAATATTTCCCCAATCATCAATACGATACAAACTACGGTCTTTCCGAATCAATAGGCCCCGGCGCCGTTCATCTCGGTGTAGAGAATGTACATAAAGTAGGAGCTATCGGTATTCCGGGATACGGTTGGGAAGTAAAAATCGTTGACGAAAACGGAAAAGAAGTTGAAGGTCAGAATGTGGGCGAGCTTATTCTGCGCGGAGACGGTGTAATGGAGTGTTACTACAAAAACCCCGAAGCCACCGCAGAGGTTTTAAAAGACGGCTGGCTTTACACAGGCGATATGGCTATGAGAGACGAGGACGGTTTTATTTTCCTTGTTGACCGCAAAAAAGATGTTATTATTACAGGCGGCGAAAACCTTTATCCTGTTCAAATTGAAGATTTTATCCGCACAAACAATAAAGTTTCCGATGTTGCGGTTATCGGTCTCCCCGACGAAAGACTGGGTGAAATTGCCGCCGCAATCATAAAAATCAAGGACGGTATGGAATCAACCGAGGAAGAAATCAACGAATTCTGCCTTGCGATGCCCCGTTACAAACGCCCGCGCAAGATAATTTTTGCCGATGTACCGAGAAATCCCACGGGCAAAATCGAAAAACCTCTGCTTCGTAAGATTTACGGTGCGGAACACTTAATAGCAGATCAGAATGAGAGATAATCCCATTCACTGTAAAGGAGAATAAAAATGAACACGACAATGATTATTACAACAGCACTTATTGTGTGCTTCTTTGCGCTCATGATCGGCATTGGCGTGCGCTCACGCAAGCACGCAACAGATGTTAACGGATTCGTATTGGGCTCTCGCTCGGTAGGTCCGTGGCTCAGCGCCTTTGCATTCGGTACATCATACTTTTCCGCAGTTATCTTTGTTGGCTACGCCGGTCAGTTCGGTTGGAACTTCGGCCTTGCCTCTACATGGATAGGTCTCGGTAACGCATTTATCGGCTCACTTCTTGCCTGGTTGGTGCTGGGCAGAAGAACAAGAATTATGACTCAGGCAATCGGCTCTAAAACAATGCCCGATTTCTTCGGCGCAAGATACCAATCAAAGGGGCTCAAAGTTGCGGCGTCCGTTATTACATTCGTATTCTTGATTCCTTATACCGCATCGCTTTTCAACGGTCTTTCAAGACTTTTCTCAATGGCTTACAACGGAATCGACTATTCTGTATGTGTTATCGTAATGTCTGTACTTACGGGTATTTATGTTCTCATAGGCGGCTATATGGCTACCGCTATAAACGATTTTATTCAGGGTATCATTATGCTTGCCGGTATTACGGCAGTTATTCTTGCCGTGCTTAAAGCAAACGGCGGACTTTTGGAAGCCACACATTCACTTGCCATGGTTGAAGGCGCCAAAGGCTGGGAAGGAGCCGGTGCATTTACCGCTTTCCTGGGGCCTGACCCGTTATTCCTCCTGTTTGTCGTTATTCTCACTTCCCTGGGTACATGGGGACTTCCGCAGATGGTCGGTAAGTTCTACGCTATCAAAAACGAGGATTCTATTAAAAAAGGCACAATAATTTCCACCTTCTTTGCAATCGTTGTTGCTGGCGGATGCTATTTCTTGGGCGGATTCGGCAGACTCTTCTCAAATGTTATTGAAATTGACGCCAAAACAGGTAAACCCGCAGGCGGTTTCGATTCAATAATTCCCACAATGCTTTCAACACTTTCTCCCGTACTTATTGCGGTAGTTATAGTGCTTGTTCTTTCGGCATCAATGTCCACACTTTCTTCTCTTGTTCTCACAAGCGGTTCAACGGTTACACTTGACCTTATCGCCCCTCTCAGAAAAAAGGATATGAGTGAAAAGAGCAAAATGCTTATAATGAGATTGCTTATCGTTGTGTTTATCGTTATATCCGCTACTATTGCCATATTCCAGGTTAGCAGCAAATCGGAAATAACAAAATATATTGCACAGATGATGGGCGTTTCATGGGGCGCACTTGCAGGTGCATTCTTAGCGCCGTTCCTTTACGGTCTTTATTGGAAAAAGACAACGAAAGCGGCTGTTGTAGTATCATTTATCTACGGTGTAGGTCTTGAAATTATCCAGCTTCTTCTTGCTTTCGGCGTATTCTCATTCCCGCAGGGTTCATTCCTTGCCGATGTTGTGTTCAAAACATCGCTTCACTCAGGCTCATTTGCAATGGTAGGCGGACTCATAATCGTTCCCATTGTAAGCCTTCTTACACAAAAGACAAAGCCTCAGGGTGCAGACGAAATGTTTGAATGCTACAACACAACCAAAACAGTAGGCATCACCGACAGTCTCGGTGAATAATAAAATTTATATTAAAAGGTGAAAAAATTGAAAAAGTTAATGCTTGGCAACGAAGCCATTGCACGCGGACTTTATGAAGCAGGCGTTAGGGTTGTATCAAGTTATCCCGGTACACCCTCCACCGAAATAACAGAGTTTGCGGCAAAATATGATGAAATTTACTGCGAATGGGCGCCTAACGAAAAGGTTGCAACCGAGGTAGCTTTCGGTGCGTCGCTCCGAGGCGCTCGCAGTGCCTGTGCTATGAAGCATGTAGGTCTTAATGTAGCCGCCGACCCCCTCTTTACACTCTCTTATACGGGTGTTAACGGCGGTATGGTGCTTTTCGTGGCAGACGACCCTGCCATGCACTCCTCCCAGAACGAACAGGACTCCCGTCACTATGCCATTGCGGCGAAAGTTCCTATGCTTGAGCCTTCCGATTCAGCCGAAGCAAAGGAGTTTGTGAAAGAGGCTTACAAAATCTCCGAGGAATACGATACTCCCGTAATTATCCGTATGTGCACAAGAATTGCGCACTCACAAAGTTCTGTTGAGCTTTGTGACAGAGAAGAGATAAGTCTTCCCGATTACGAAAAAAATCCGCAGAAGTACATAATGGCTCCTGCAAACGCAATTCGCCGCCATCCCTTTGTTGAGGAGAGAACAAAGAAGCTTCAGGCTCTCGGCGAAATTACAACCCTTAACAAAGTTGAAAAAACATCTAAGGAAATGGGCATTATCTGCTCAGGTACTTGTTACCAATATGTTAAAGAGGTATTCGGCGACTCGGTTTCCGTATTAAAGCTCGGTCTTGTAAATCCGCTTCCCGTTGAAATTATCAAGGATTTTGCGGAATATGTTGACAAGCTCTATGTTATTGAAGAGCTCGACCCGATTATCGAAACTCACCTTAACACGCTGGGTATTCCCTGCGTAGGAAAAGAGATGTTCTCACTTTTAGGCGAGTTTAATCAGAATACAATCCGCAAAGCATTCGGTATGGATATGCCCGAAGGCAAAGCCACCGACGCTGTTATCCCGATACGCCCCCCTGTCATGTGTGCAGGCTGTCCTCACCGTGGACTTTTCTACATACTTGCAAAGAACAAAATCACCGCATTAGGCGACATCGGTTGCTATACTCTCGGCAGTGCGGCACCGTTGTTTGCGCTGGATTCCACGCTTTGTATGGGTGCTTCCGTTTCGGGTATTCACGGTTTCAATAAAGCAGGCGGAGCCCAAAGCGAGAAGAAAACCGTTTGTGTTATCGGCGATTCAACCTTTATGCACTCGGGTATTACGGGACTTGTAAATATTTCCTACAACGCCTCAAATTCAACGGTTATTATCCTTGATAACTCCATTACGGGTATGACAGGTCATCAGCAGAACCCCACAACGGGATACAATATCAAGGGCGACCCCGCCGCAAAGATAAATCTTGAAGAGCTTTGCAAGGCAGTCGGAATTAACCGTGTGCGCGTTGTTGACCCCTATAACCTCAATGAGTGCGACACGGCGATTAAAGAGGAATTAAGCGTTGACGAGCCCTCCGTAATTATTTCACGCCGTCCCTGTGCACTGTTAAAGTATGTTAAGCACAATAAGCCTCTTATTGTTGACGCAGACAAGTGCAGAAGCTGTAAAATGTGTATGAAAATAGGTTGCCCCGCTATCAGCATGGAAAACGGTAAGGCAAAAGTTGACAACACCCTTTGCACAGGCTGCGGAGTTTGCGAACAGCTTTGTAAATTTGATGCGCTCAAAGCACCGAAGGAGGACTGATTATGGAAACAAAGAATATTATGATAGTCGGCGTAGGCGGTCAGGGAAGCCTTCTTGCATCAAAGCTTATTGGCAAGCTTTTGCTTACAAAGGGATATGATATAAAGGTATCCGAGGTTCACGGTATGAGTCAGCGAGGCGGCAGCGTTGTTACATATGTACGCTTCGGCGATAAGGTTTACTCCCCCATTATTGATAAGGGCGAGGCAGATTTCATCGTATCCTTCGAGCTGCTTGAAGCCGCACGCTGGACGGAATACCTTAAACCCGACGGCAAAATCATTACAAACACACAGGAAATCAATCCTATGCCCGTTATTACAGGCGCGGCAGAGTATCCTGCCGACCTTGCGGAAAAAATCCGTTCAGCGGGCATTGAAATTGACGCTTTTGACGCATTGAGCCTTGCAGAAAAGGCAGGTTCTTCAAAAGCTGTCAACATTGTGCTCATGGGCAGGCTTTCAAAATACTTTGATTTCACAGAGGAAGAATGGATGAAAGCCATTGAGGACAGCGTTCCTCAAAAGTTCCTTGAAATGAACAAAAAAGCATTTGATTTGGGCAAAAACGCCTGAATCTCAAAATAAACAAGGAGTTGGTTAAGATGAACAGATATTATCAGCCTGAAATCGAAACTGCTTCACAGGAGCAGATTCGAGCTTGGCAAAGCGAGCGCTTGGTAAAGCAGGTTAAACATGTGTGGGACAATGTTCCTTATTACCGCAAGAAAATGGAAGAAAAGGGCGTAACACCCGACGACATTAAGAGTGTTGACGACCTTCACAAACTTCCGTTTTTAACAAAGGACGACCTGCGTGAAGCGTATCCTTACGGACTTGTGGGCGCACCTTTAAAGGATTGCGTCCGTATTCAGTCAACATCGGGTACAACCGGCAAGCGTGTTGTTGCCTTCTACACTCAGCACGATATTGATTTGTGGGAGGACTGCTGTGCAAGAGCCATTGTTGCCGTTGGCGGCACAAACGAAGATGTTTGCCAGGTAAGCTACGGCTACGGTCTTTTCACAGGCGGCCCCGGACTTAACGGCGGTTCACACAGAGCAGGCTGTCTTACTCTCCCCATGTCCTCGGGCAACACAGACCGTCAGCTCCAGTTTATGACGGATTTGGGCGCAACAATTATTTGCTGTACTCCCTCCTATGCCGCATATCTTGCAGAGTCCATTCACGAAAGAGGGCTCCGTGACAAAATCAAGCTTAAAGCAGGTATTTTCGGCGCAGAAGCGTGGAGTGAAAATATGCGTCACGATATTGAGGAAAAACTCGGTATCAAGGCTTATGATATTTATGGACTTACGGAAATTTCAGGTCCCGGCGTAAGCTTTGAATGTCAGGAACAAACAGGTATGCACATCAATGAAGACCACTTTATTGCGGAAATTATTGACCCCGAAACAGGCGAGGTTCTTCCCGAGGGTTCAAAGGGCGAGCTTGTTTTCACCTCAATTACAAAAGAGGCCTTCCCCCTGCTTCGTTACCGCACCCGTGATATCTGCGTGCTTTCACGCAAGCCCTGCTCCTGCGGCCGTACTCTTGTAAAAATGAGTAAGCCTATGGGACGCAGTGATGATATGCTTATCATCAAGGGCGTTAATGTGTTCCCCTCACAGATTGAAACCGTTCTTCTTGAACAGGGCTATCCTGCAAACTATCAGATAATTGTTGACCGTGTAAACAATTCCGATACGCTTGAAGTTCAGGTTGAAATGACCCCCGAAAACTTCTCCGACTCACTGAGCAAGATTACCGAGATGGAAAAGAGCCTTGTTGCCGCACTTAAAGCAATGCTTGGTATTTATGCAAAGGTTAAGCTTGTTGCTCCCAAGACAATAGCACGAAGCGAGGGCAAGGCAGTCCGCGTTATTGATAACCGTAAAATTTAAGGAGGATTGAGTTATGCATATAAACCAAATTTCAGTTTTTTTGGAAAACCGCACAGGCGGTCTTGCAGAGGTTACCCGTTTGCTTGCGGCTAACAATATCAATCTGCGTGCTCTCTCAATAGCAGAAACGGCAGATTACGGCGTTCTCCGTTTGATTACGGACGATTCAGAGCGTGCTTCTGCGGCTCTTTTGGCAAACGGAAACATACTTTCCGTAAATCCCGTTATGGCGGTTGCCGTTCCCGACAAGCCGGCAGGACTTAACGAGTTGCTTGAAATTCTTGCAGAGGGCGATATTGCTATTGAGTATATGTATTCTCTGCTTACACAGCAAAACGGTACTGCATATATGGTATTCCGTATCTCCGATGAGGATAAATTTGTAAAGCTTCTCGGCGAGCACAATATGAAGCCTGTTTGCCCCAATGAGCTGAATATAAAATAAATACTCCTAAAATAAAACAGAGAACGCAAATTCGCAGTTTGCGCTCTCTGTTTTTTATATTTTCTTTTTCATAAGTCCGTGCTTGTTGCAGTAAATATAAAGATAACCGCCGCCCCGCAGATTAAGGCGAGCCTCCGCATTACCCTCCGGATAAAGCTTTACAAGCAGAAACCACCGCAAAGACAGCGAAAAAAATCCATTGACAGAGATAGCCGATAGGCATTGAAAAACCGCCACTTGGATAACACCATAGCGGCGGTTTTTCTCTGCCTATTGAACCTTATTGTTTCTTATAACCGCACTTCGGACATATGCCGTTTTCATTTAAAGCAATGCCACATAACGGGCAGCGGTCAATTTTATTTTTTGTTTCAAATTCCGCGGTTGCAGCATTAACACCGCTTGTAAAAGTGATCTTCGCAATGTTCAACTTGTCTTTAAGTAAATCGTATACGATTTTGATCATACCCTCAACCGTCATGGTTTCTTTGGTAACAACAAGGCGGCAGTCGGGATATGCAACTGCAAGTTCGGTTTTAAATGCCTCGCCTTTCATCTGATTGTTAGGGTGTCCGTCTTTAATGCCCTGTTTCTCGTATACATCGAGAATTGCCGGGAGTAACGGATCGTCCTCACGCAAAACTAACGCATGGTCAAAATTCTTAAGAACATCCCATGCTGTTTTCTGGATCTCATTGCATGGGAACACCATATTGACTCCTTCGTTTACCGTATCTTCAACCTCAATGGTCAAGACACCTGTGTGACCGTGCAAATACTGGGCTTCTCCTTTAAACCCATAAAAACGGTGTGCATATTGCAGATCAAGTGTTGTAATGCTTCTCATAGTTATATCCTCCTTGAACAATTATATATAGTGGG
The DNA here is from genome assembly GCA_946041635.1 of uncultured Clostridia bacterium. GTDB lineage: Bacteria > Bacillota > Clostridia > Oscillospirales > Acutalibacteraceae > Fimenecus. Next base: position 19,671 of record CAMGDG010000001.1, on the reverse strand, counting down.
CAGAAAACCCTACTATGCATTTTATATCGACAAATATGTTGCACTGTATTTTTTTCTACACGAAGGGCAAATGTAATTCACTTTCAAGTCATAAGAAAGGATAGGCTCGCCAAGCTGAGCAGAAAGACTCTCTGTAAGATCAGCAAAAGTCTTATCGGACAATGCACCACACTGTTTACATACAAGGTGATCGTGTTTTGTATTTTTGTCGTAACGGTCGGGACTGCCCTCAATGGAAACCTTACGAAGCATTCCCTGTTCACACAGCGTATTGAGATTGTTATAAACTGTAGATAATACAATCTTCGGCGCTGTTTGCTTTAATTGTAAAAATATCTGCTCAGCAGTGAGATGAGCGTTGGAATTCATGACAATATCTAAAATTAGTTTTCCGTTTTGCGTCATATATATACCTTTATTATTAGAATTAGAATTATTCTTTTTCTAAAATAATGATAGCATTATTCGTCTCTCTTGTCAAGGCTTTACTGAAAATTTAGTTGCCGAAAAAAGTTGTCGTTGTTTTTGTGCGAAAATACACCTCAAAGATATGAGCCTTTCTATTCATTAAGGGTTCAGCTATGTGAAATGTAAATTAACGGCGGGGGCAAGCCCCCGCCCTACCGTGCAAATACAAATTTGTTAAGCTGATTATACCATGTCTATATTCTTTATTCTAAGCCGCACACGGCACGCAAAACTCCCTCTGCTGATTTCTCGGCAGAGGGAGTTTCAGTTTGTTCAATTACAGATTGAAATTATCTTATTTCATATCCTTGATAGCTGCCTGAGCTGCAATTAACAAAAGGGTGGGAGCGGAAACTCTTTTAAGCGAAAGAGCTTTGCAGAAATTCTGCCGAAAGAGTTGCTTGGTAATGTCAATCGCCCTTTGGGTGTCCTATCGGTTCAGTTTTGGGCTATATCCGTCAGGAATATGAATTTTGTTCGTTTGAAATCACGCCTTTTTAAATACTAAAATCAATTTTTATGAAAAGACATTGTTTTGTCAAGATATAAAAGAAACTATAAGAAAAACAAGAATGACACAAACGCCGAGACAAGTCATAAACAAGGCGAACGAGAAGTTTGCAGAAATGCTTTGCGTTGTTCTTGAAACAGTCTCTGAAACACGAACAAAGAGATTTGAGTTGGTGTGTTCTTTGTCGTGTTTGAAATGGTCTAATATGTCGCCGAGAGCATAAGAGAATTTCCGCCTGTGTTCAGGGTGCTCTTTTTCATTTTTAAATACTGTCTTTCGGGAAATGAACACCAAGAAATCAGTTGAGTCGGCAAAAATTCTGCAAATTACACCCACAACTATTGTAAGTCCTTTGATAATTGGAATATATACCTGCTCTTCAAGTGAAACCTTATTTTCAACAGGATTCACATAAGTACCGTTTTTAACAAGCACCTTGCGAATGAATAAAACATAAACAAGAATACCGATTGAAAGTGAAATCAGCACACCTTTTAAGTTTGTAAATGAAAAATAGTGTATCTCGTGGTGAAAATGCTGTCCGTTAACAAGGGATAGCATGGGGTATGTAATCTTTTCAACCAATGATGTGCATACACCGATAACGGGAAGCGCAATTGCAGAAATTATGAGAGCAATCGCAGAAAGAGGAGAAAGCTTTTTACCCTTTGGAGTTTCTTCTGTCGGTTTTTCGATGAATATTGCAACAAAGAGTTTTAGCATATATGCCGCCGTTAAACCGCCTGAGAAAAGGAATAACCATTCAACAACATTGATGATAAACAAATGTGAATGCTGAGCATATTCAACAATTGCTTCGTGTACAAGTGTTTTTGAAAGATAACCGCAGAAGCCCGGAATACCCGCAAGTGAACAAGCACCGATTAAGAAAGGAATCATAATAATCGGCTTATTTCGACCGTAACCCTTTAACTTGTTAAGGTCAAGGGTGTGTGCACCCAGATCAATAGCCCCTGCCGCAAGAAAGAGCACAAGCTTTACTATGGAATGGTTAATCATATAAAGGAATGTTCCGTTTGCCGCCAAAGAATTTTCTTCACTTAAAAGTGTAATCATTGATACACCCACAAGAATAAATCCTATTTGTGAAAGTGAAGAGCAAGCAAGTGTACGCTTTATATTGTTTGAAAATACCGCAATTACCGCACCGAGTACCATCGTAACAGTTGCAAGAGTAAGTACTGTGTAGCCCCAAATTTTGTCACCGGGAAGAACTTGCCCCGTAACTACCAAAATACCGAATACACCTGTTTTTGTGAGCACACCCGAAAGAAGTGCGCTTGCCGGTGCGGGAGCCACCGGGTGAGCCTTCGGGAGCCAAATATGTAATGGGAACATACCTGCCTTTGCGCCAAAACCGAACAATAAGCAGAATGCCGAAATATAGAGCATTTTGGATTTGCCTGCCACTGAAACAGCAGAATAAAGGTCAGAAATCATCAATGTACCTGTGATGTTGTAAAGCAAGAAAAGCCCCATTAAAGCGACCATACCGCCAAGCACGGCGATGGCAAGATATGTTTTGCCGGCCTCCATTGCTTCTTTGGTTTCTTCTTGAACAACCCACATATATGATGCGAATGACATAATTTCAAAGAATATAAAGGTTGTCAATAAATCAGCCGAAAGAAAAACTCCCAAGGTTGCTCCCATAGTTAACAGGAAGAAGAAATAATATCTTGAAAGCTTGTGATGTCCTTTAAAATACTGCGGTGAAAGCAAAGCTGCCGCAAACCACATAAATGCCGCAATAACCGCATAAGTAGTGTTAAAGCCGCCGATGTGAAAATACAATGATGAGATGCTGACAATTCTGTCGGGCATTTGAGAAAGAGCAATTGCACATCCGAGACTTGTGAAGGTTGCAAGAATAACAATGAAGTTTCTCAGTTTCTCGTTTTTAATCAAAGCAGACGCTATTGCCATAATAAAGGGAAGAAATACACAACCCAAGGTTAAATAAGTCATATTCCCAAAACCCCCTTTACGGTTTCAATAACGGGAGTAGCCATAATGCCCATTACAATGCAAAGCACCGCACAAATACCCATCGGAATTTGCATAAGAGCATTTGCTTCTTTAACATTATCAATATTGTTTGCGGAATCCTTGCGGCTGAAAAATGCCTTGATAACGGGTGAGAGCATATACATTGCAGTTAAAAATGCAGATATGAGAAGTATCACAACACCCGCAATAGCAAGCGGATTTTCTGCTTCTATTGCAGCTAAGGCAATATACCATTTACTGATAAATCCGCAGAATGGCGGAATACCTGTAAGAGAAAGTGCTGATATGCCGAAGAAAATGAATGTAAGGGGCATTTTTCTGCCGATACCTTCTAATTCTTCAATATATTCACGCTCTGTTTTGTGAAGCACGGCGCCTGCCGCAAAGAAAGCGCCGATTTTAATAACAGAGTGAAAAATAAGATGACAGAATGCCGCAACAAGTCCTGCTTCTGTCATAACAGTTGCCGCAAAAACGATATATGAAAGGTTTGACACGGTAGAATATGCAAGTCTGCGTTTGAAATGCCTTTGTCTTAACGCAGTCATCGAACCGTAAAGAATGGTGAACATAGCAATAAACATTACTAAATTCTGTGCCCAAGTGTCTTTTATAAAAGCTGTTCCGTATGAATAGTAAATCAGACGGATAATTGCGAAAGCACCTGCTTTAACAACTGCCACAGAGTGAAGAAGCGCTGTAACGGGTGTGGGGGCTACCGATGCGGTCACCAACCAACTGTGAAGCGGAAAAATAGCTGCTTTAACACCGAATCCCATAAATGCAAACACAAATAGAATGAGTGCAATATTTGGGTCTTGCGGATTTACAATATGGCCGCCAAAGATAAAGTCGTTGGCATCGTTTACAATAAGAAACGCGACACCGGCGAAAGCAAAGGCTGCACCGCCGATTGAATATGCCATATATTTTCTTGCCGCCCTATTATGCTTCTCGGTCATTCCGTGCATAACAAGTGGAATTGTGAAAAGAGTGAGCAGCTCATAGAAAAGATACATTGTAAGCATATTGCTTGAATATGCAATACCCATTACTGCACCAAAAGACATTGTGAAGAATGAATAAAACATCTTTAAGCGCTTTTCGTGTGACATATATTCAAATGCGTAAAGTGCTGTCAACGGCCAAAGAGTTGCCGAAAGACAAGAGAAAATCTTGCCGGCTCCGTCAAGGCGTAACACAAAGTTCAGATTATCTGTAAACTTTAACAGTACCAGTGACTCTTGCGGAGTGTTAAGGGCTAATACCCATACAGAAATTGATGAGCAAACAAGCGTTACCGTTACAAAGATGTTTCTTATGAGTTTTTTGTTTTCGGGAATTACAAAGGATACAGCGCCCAATATTATAGGAAGAAAAATCGGGACAACCAAAAATAAACTATTCATCTCAATAACCCCCTATAATAAAACTGATACAAGAAAATGATTTGTTATAACTGGGAAAAAACCGCCAACGACAGAAATAACAGTCAAAACGATAATCGGAATAACCATGAGCAACGGCTCTTTTTTCTTATCAACTTCCTTTTCTTCTTTACCGAAGAAAGCCCTGATAGAAATTCCTAAAAGATACGCGGCGGTGAGTATGGCCGAAATAAGCAATATTATAGGTGCAATCCAAGAAAGAGCGCCGATTTCGGTGGCTTCAAGCGAAGCGGTTGCAAGATACCATTTACTGTAAAAACCACCCATTGGCGGAATGCCGATAAGTGAAAGTGAAAGAATTGTAAAGCAAGTGAAAGTAACGGGCATTTTTTTACCTAACCCGTCAAGGTCTTTAATCTCTGTTTTGCCATACAAAAAGATAACCGCACCCGCGCAAAGGAAAAGTCCGACCTTAACAACAGCGTGGAAAAGTATTTGCCATAAAGCGCCTTTAAATCCGTCAACACTGAAAAGGAAAAGTCCTACGAGAGCATAAGAAATCTGGCTGACAGTTGAAAATGCAAGACGCTTTTTAAAGCCTTTTTCAAGATAAGCCATCATTGAACCCATCAGCACAGTTAATAATGCGAATATGAGAGCAACATTTTGTACCCAAGTGCCAACTAATGTGTCGGCACCCACAACATAGAAAACAGTTCTGATAATTGCCAAAACACCTGCTTTTGCAATAAGACCCGAAAGCAGCGCACTTGCGGGAGCGGGAGCCACCGGGTGAGCAGTCGGCAACCATCCGTGCATGGGGAAAAGACCTGCCTTAGCGCCAAAGCCCAAAAGCATTGTGAACACGCCTGTAAGCACAAGTGGATTAACATTAACACCATTGCCTGAAACAAAAGATAAAGTGTCCGTATTTGTTGCAAGAACAAATATTCCGAAAAGTGCTAAAAATGCGCCGGCAATAGAATAATAAAGATATTTCTTAGCCGCATTTATTGACTCTTTTGAAAGGGAATGTAACACTAATGGCATTGAGAAAAGCGTCACCATTTCATAGAAAACATACATAGAAATAAGATTTTGTGAAAGGGAAGCCCCAATCATAGCACCTTCTGACAAGAACATAAAAAGGAAAAATCTCATTTCGTTTTCTTCGTGCTTCATATAAACACAAGCATAGAGTGTTACAAGTGCCCAACCGATAACGGTGAGTGCAATAAAGAATTTTGCGAGAGAATCAGCGGTAAAGCCGATTGAAAGTTCCGGGGCAAATGTGAATGTGCCCGTTGAAACATTACCGCCGAAAATAATCATCAAACCGAGAAATGTGGAAATTGCTTGAATTAAAACTACAAAACTTAACTTGATTTTTCTGTTTTGTATTTTATTAAATAAAGGTAAAATCAAACCACCGATTACGGGGAATAAAACTGAAATTATTAAAAGCACTTTGTGTCCCCCTTATCGAATATTTATGAACAGTTCAAGGCCTTTTTCAAAGAGTGAAATAATGGGCTGTGAACGAAGACCTGCTAAAATGTTTACTGCTGACATTAAAAGAACAATAACAGAAAACACGGGCACATCTTTAAACCGAATTGTTTTACGGGTAATTTGCACTTTTTCAGGACTGTATATATTTATCAGTGTTCTTAAAAAGTAAAGAACATTGAGAATTGTACTGATGGCAAGAGCGATTAACATAAGGTATGTTCTGACTCCGTGACCGAAAGCAGACGCTGAGAAAAGAAGTTTGGGAATAAACCCTGCAAAAATCGGAATACCGACCATTGAAAGTGCACCTGCCGAATAAGAAACAGCCGCAATTTTGTTGTTGTGGGCCGATGAATTCAATGCGGCAAAATCTTGTCTGCCGTCAACCGTGTCAGAAAGCCCCGACACCGAAAGGAAAAGCATCGGCTTTGTGAGAGAGTGGGCAACAATTTGGAATAATGCCGCAACAATTGCAGCCTTTGTGCCAAGCCCTAATCCCATATAAATATAACCGATTTGAGCGGCGGAAGAATATGCAATCATAAAATTGATATTATTTGTCTTGATTGCAGAAACAGAGCCGACAATCATACCGCAGATACCGAACAAGAAAAGAAGATAATGAATATTTGAGTCAAGGAAAACTTCATATCCGATAACACGGAAAATAATTTTCAGTAACAGAAAGATATATCCTTTTGAAACTACACCCGATAAAATACCCGAGGCTGACGGAGTGGCTGTGCCATAGGTGTCGGGCATCCAAAAATGGAATGGAAACATACCGCTTTTGATTGCAAGACCCGAAACAATAAGACCTAATGCGATTGTCAGCGGGAATGTGTATTCACCCGTTGACCAGAGTGTTCCGATGGCTTCATAAAGCTGTGGAAAAAGAAGGTGTCCCGTAATTGAATAGAGCAAAATAATTCCTACAAGTACCAAACTTGAACCGATAAGACTGAAAATCATATATCGGGTTGCGGCGACTAATGCTCTTATTCTTTTTGAAAGCATTAAAAGTGAGCAAGAAGCAATTGTGCAGACTTCGATGAATACATATCCCGTGAAAATATCGTTTGTATAACAAAGTGCCGCAAGGGAAGCGTGAGTTAAGTTCACCATAATGGCAAAATACTTTTGCTTTGCTTCTTCAACATCACGCATAATATGGTGCGAGCCACCCATAAGAGAAAGAAGCATAACCACTTCAAAAAGAAGCAAGAAAGACGGTTCTAAAAGTCCTGCTGAAATCTCGTTGCCGATGGGAGCGTCATAATGTCCCATTCTGTAAACAAAATAACCGCTTTCGGAGGATAGGTTATAAAATATAACCGAGGCAGACATAATTCCTGACGCAATCAAGAGAAAATATGAAACAAAACGCGCCTTTTTATCTTTGAATGCAAAGCAAATAACCGCACTGAAAAGCGACAATACAATAGTCACAAAAGGAAGATTCATAATAAAGTCCATTATTCTTGTTCATCCTCCTTGCGGCACATTTCATAAATCTTATCAAGATTTAATGTGCGATATTTTTTATAAAGGCGAACTGTAAGGGCTAACATAAGTGCCGAAAAACTGACCGACACAACAATTCCCGTAAGAACAAGTCCTTGGGGAATAGGGTTTATGTAGTCAAGAGCATTTACTTCACCCGTTGCAGGCACAATGGGAGTGAGTTTTCCTTCAATATATCCCATTGACGCAAGAAAAAGATAGACGCCTGTGTCAACAATGTTAAGACCGAGAATTTTTTTCATAATGTTGCGGGAGAAAACAAGCATAGTAAAACCAATGGCAAACAAAACCATTGAAGTAACTGCTTCATAGTTTATGAGAAGATTCAATCAAGACGCCCCCTTTTGAAAACCATATAGAAACTGTACATAGTACAGCAAACAACCAATCCAACTGCAATGTTAAGCGGTAAAATCAAACCGCCCGAAACAATATCACCGGGTGTACCGGGAGTAATTATTGAGTGAATACCGTTGAATTCATTACCTGTGAAGAATGAATAACTTTTTGCAAGACAATAAAAACTCAAAGAGCAAATTGTGATAACACGAATGATTTTTGGCGTAATAATTTTTGCCGCCTTATCTTCACCGTAAGCCATGGCGAAGAGAATAAATCCGGCGCCGAGCACAGAACCGCCCGAAAATCCGCCGCCGGGAGAAATGTGACCGTTGAAAAGAACATATACACCGAAAACGATGATAATAGGAGTAATAATTTTAACGATTGTACAAACAATCGGGTCATTTGAAAATGTGAATGATTCTTTTTCTTTAACATTTTGTTTCTTGCTTTGTTCAAGTAAAAGAAGAACAGCACAAGTAGCGGTGAAAAGAACAAAGGATTCGCCCAAGGTATCAAATGCACGGTAGTCTAAAATCATACCCGCAACGGTGTTAACAGCACCCGTTTGGTCCCTACCCTCGCCTACATAGTGCTCATAAACTTCATTGGTTGTAGGCGTGTTATTGTCTGCGAAAAGCGGCATAAAATTCACGGTCAGTATGAGAATTAACGCAAGAATAACGCAGAAAATTACTGAGAAAAACTTATATCCTTTTGATGTGAGTTCCTTTTCGGCTTTTTCAACATCTTTAACAAGACGAATTTCTTTTTCTTCAACTTCCGCTGTTTCTTTTTTATGACTGTCATTATCCATTCTTTCGTCAAAGCTTAAATTACCTTCATACCATTCTTTTAAAAGAGATGAAACCTTTTTATTCTTCATTAACATTCACCCCTTCATCAATTTTTCCGTCTTCGTCATCTGCAAAATCTTTGTCAATAAGATGGAGCTTGCGAAGAGTGATAAAGAACAAAACACCGTTTACACCCGCACCCACAGCGGCTTCTGTAATAGCCAAGTCGGGCGAGCGTAAAAGTAACCATACAACTGACATAATAACACTGTATGATGTGAAAATAATAAGTGCGGTCATAACTCTTTTTGAAAGTGCAGTCGCAATTGCACAAACAACGAGTGAAATGAGAAGCAAAAGTCGGAATACAGTAATAATATCCTCCATTATTCATTTTCCTCCTTTTTTATTTCTTCTTCGTGAAGAGCTTCGTCATCTATACGAATTTCACAATGCTCACAGATATTCTTATCCGTAAGAAGTTTTGCTTTAACAAAAATGTGTGAAACTAATGGGCTTGTACACCACTGAATAATAACAATAAATAAGAATTTCAGTGACATAAGGTCAATACCCGATGCAATAATAAGCCCTGTAATGAAGAACATCAGTATAAGCGTGTCACACATAGCGGCAGAGTGCATACGGTTAAGAGAATAGTTAAAACGGAATGTGCCGAATATTGATATGAAAAGTGCAATGATTCCGGCGGCAAAAAACAATGCCGCAAATGAGAAACGAATCCATTCAAGCATTATTTTTCACCTCCATTGTCCTTGTTGTCTTTTTTGAAAAGGTTGATATAAGTTTTACTTAGAAGAATAACCGAAATGCAGCTGAGAAGTGCATAGATAAGAGCAACATCGGTTAAATATCCCTCTTTTAAGAATAACGACAGAATACAAATGACAATCAAAACTATTGTTGTGAGCATATTGACTCCCACAAATCTGCCGATAACGGTCTTTGCGGTAATTGAACGGATAAGCGTTGCAATAATTGCAAATCCGAGACAAATGCAAACGGCAAGATATAAATATGAATAAGCTTGTTCAATCATTTTATTTCTCCAACCTTTCTAAAATCTTTACAAATGAACTGCTTTCAATTCCTTCTGCAAAAGCAGAGTCAATACAGTGTATTGTGAAATAATCATCTTCTAATTCAGCGGTGATAGTACCGGGGGTGAGAGTGATGGAGTTTGCCAAAAGCACTCTCGCAAAATTTGTTTTTAGGGGTATCTTCACCTTAATCATAACAGGGTGAATTTCTGCTTTTTTGCTGACAACGATTTTCATCATCTGAAAATTAGCAATAATGATTTCTTTTATCAGAATGAAAAAGTATGCTAAAAGAACAGGGGCTTTTTTGAATAAACGCAGTTCTGATTTTAATGTGTAGCCCAATGCTTTGTGAGCGAAAAAGTAGGCGAAAGCACAGACAAATATTCCCACAATGCAGACTTCAATCATTCCCGCATCTGCCGTAAATCGACCGTTCAGCATAATCCATAATAAAAATAAGAGAATTATCATAATTTTAAGTCTCCTTTAAGATGCTATATAAATAGGTATAAAAATCACTAATAAAGATACTCTTTTCTGCGAATAAAGTCAATCATTTTTAAAATGCTTTTTGCAAAAAAAATGTCAAAAAGTGCTACCGAATTTAGCAAAGATATAACAATAATTTTGTTGACAGAAATCAACAAAAAATATATAATATGAAGGATATAGAAGTATTGTGCGGAATTATGCTTTTTGGTGTTCTATTTACCAAAAAAATACTTCTGCTTTGATACGACAGAAAGAAAGGTAGGATTAAAAATGGCTTTTTCTCTTAAAGGTATTCATGTGCCTCACAGAAAGAATACTGCCGATATGCAAGCAGCCAGAATGCCTGCTCCGAAAACAGTGACGTTGCTTACTACAATGCATATAGGAAAGCCTGCAAAACCGGTGGTAAATGTCGGCGACACAGTATCAGTGGGAACATTGATTGCCGAGCAAGACGGATTTATTTCTTCTCCCGTTTATTCAAGTGTATCGGGTACTGTTAAAGCTATCGCAGATACAGTGATTTCAAACGGTAAAACTGCTCCCGCAATCACAATTGAGTCGGACGGTGCAATGACTCCCGATGAGTCAGTGGCGGCACCGCAAATTAACAGTAAAGAGGATTTTATCGAAGCTGTTAAAAAGAGCGGTATTGTGGGCCTTGGCGGCGCAGGATTTCCAACTTATGTAAAATTCGCAACAGACAAGAAAATAGATACTCTTGTGATCAACGGTGCAGAATGTGAGCCTTATATTACAAGCGATTCAATCACAATGGTAGAAAATGCCGACGACATTTTATTGGCAATTGAAACTGCCGATAAATACTTTAACTTTGAAAAAATAGTTATCGGTATTGAAAAGAACAAACCGTCCGCTATTGCAAAAATGAAAGAACTCTCGGCAAAGAATAATAAAATTCAAGTTAAAGTTCTTTCATCGGTTTATCCGCAAGGCGGCGAGAAAGTTCTCATTTATCATACTGTCGGCAGAACTGTTAAAGTCGGCGAGCTTCCGGCAGATGTAGGTTGCATCGTGTGTAACTCATCAACAATGGCAAATATCGGTAAATACTTAAAAACAGGTATGCCACTTGTAGAAAAGGTGGTTACAGTTGACGGCGGCGCAGTTAAAGAGCCGAAGAATGTAATCGTTGCAATCGGTACACCCATAGGTGAAGTGTTCGATTTTTGCGGCGGATTTAACTCCGACCCCGAAAAAGTTATCTATGGCGGACCTATGATGGGCGTTGCAGTACCCGACCTTACAGTGCCGGTGCTCAAACAGACCAATGCTCTCATAGCATTCAATAAGAAAGAAACAAAAACAGCAAAAACAACCGCTTGTATCAAATGCGGCAAGTGCACAAACAGTTGCCCGTTCGGTATCAATCCGGCAGCTATTGCAAAGGCATATAAGAATAAAGATGCCGAAGCACTCGAAAAGTTGGGTGCAGATATCTGTATGCTCTGCGGTTGTTGTGCTTATGTTTGTCCCGCAAAGCGTCCTTTGGTTGAAACGAACAGTTTGGCAAAGAATATGCTTGCGGCAGAGCGTGCAAAGAAAAAGGAGGGTAATGCATAATGGAAAACAAACTTCATGTTTCATTGTCTCCGCATATACATAGCAATAACTCAACAATGAGAACAATGCTCGATGTCATTATTGCTCTTGTACCCGCATCTGTTGCGGCGGTTATCCTTTTCGGTATTCCCGCATTGCTTGTAATTGCAGTATGCGTAGTTTCTGCGGTAGCGGGCGAAGCACTTTTCAACTTGGCAATCAAGAAAGAGCAGACAATAGGAGATTTGAGCGCAGTTGTTACAGGCTTGATTTTAGCACTTAATCTTCCTGCAAATATTCCGTTATGGCAAGCGGCAGTAGGTTCTCTTTTTGCAATTATCATTGTAAAAGGAATTTTCGGCGGTCTCGGTAAAAACATTGTAAACCCGGCAATTGCGGCTCGTGTGTTTATGCTTATTGCATTCGGCTCAATGACTGCGGCGGTTTTCCCAAAAGGTTTAGATGCAACATCCGGTGCAACACCGCTGGCGGAACTTGCACAAGACAAGACACTCAACCTTATGGATTTGTTCCTTGGTAAATGCGGCGGTGCTCTCGGTGAAACTTGCGCATTGGCACTTCTTATCGGCGGTGTTTATCTCATCGTTCGCAAAGTAATCACATGGCATATTCCTGTTGCGTTTATCGGCACAACATTCCTTTTCACATTGGCACTTGAAGGCGGCAATTTTGAAACAACACTTGCTTGGGTACTTTCGGGCGGTCTTATGATTGGCGCTTTCTTTATGGCAACTGATTATGTAACATCTCCCTCTACTGTAAAGGGCAAACTTATCTTCGGTATCGGCGCAGGTGTAATCACAGTGCTTATTCGTTTCTTCGGCGGTTATCCTGAAGGTGTTTCATTTGCAATTCTTCTTATGAACATCGTGAATCCCTATATTGATTCATTAACACCAAGAAAACTGTTTGGAGGTAAGAAATAATGAAAAATTACATAAAAAGTATTATCTCTTTGACAGTAATCATCGCATTGGTTACAGTTGCTTTATCGGTAACAAATTTTGTAACTGCTCCGATTATCGAAAAAAATGCAGGTGCGGCGGCTAACGAAGCATTGCTCGTTGTAATGCCTGACGGCGGCGACTTCACCCAGGTTGATATGACACAATACACACTTCCCGAATCAGTTATTGAAGCTTACACCGCTTCAAACGGCGGCTGTGTAGTAAAACTTTCGGCAACAGGTTACGGTCCGGATTTGATTATTATGTGCGGCGTTGACGCTGACGGTAATGTAACAGGTGCTGTTTGTCTTTCAAGCAACGAAACTCTCGGTGCTGAAAAGACTTACGGAGACACATTAAAGGGTGCTACAATTGATACCGTTGAAGATATTGCAACCGTTTCCGGCGCAACAATGACAACGAGCGCATACAGAAATGCAGTTAAGGATGCACTTAACACTGCAATCATTCTCGGCGGCGGCAGTGCAGACCTTCGTTCAGACGAAGAAATTCTTCAAGATAATCTTAAAGCGGCACTTCCGGCAGGTGAAAACTTCACAGAAGTATTTATATGTGAAAAACTTGAAAATGTATCAGGAATCTATGAAGCAGAAAACGGTGCAGGCTTTGTTTATGTAACAACAGTTAACGACGAAGAACTCTTTGTCGGTGTTGACGCTAACGGCACGGTTGTTTCAGAAGCAACTGACGATGTTAAGGCAAACATTGAAGCAGCGGCAAAGATTATGCTCTCAACAAGCCTTAAAGAAATTGACATCAGCAAATATGCCGATATGCCTTCAAATGTAGAAAAGGCATATAAGACAAACAGTGGCAACTATGTTCTTGAAATCCATGCTTCAGGCTTCGGCAAGAACGGCGATAATTACTATAACCCGTCAGGCGAATATATCTACATTAAGATAGCATTGACAAACAAAGGCGAAATCATCAGCTGTCAGACAACTAAACAGGCAGAAACAGATGGCGTAGGCTCAATTTGTAAAGATAAAGAATTCAGCTCACAATATGTTGGCAAAGATGAAACAACATATACAGATGTCGATATCGTAGCAGGCGTAACTCTCACAACAAAGGGTTATCAAAAGGGTATCGGCCAAGCAATTAAAGCTGTTAAGATTATGGAAGGAGTGGCTTGAAGTTGAGTAAACAAAACAATATGTCAATTCTCTTAAAAGGTCTTCTCCGTGAAAACCCTGTTTTCGTTCTTATTCTCGGCACTTGTCCAACCCTTGCAACAACCTCCACAGTAGACGGTGCATTGGGTATGGGACTTGCAACAATGGCGGTATTGATATGCTCAAACATTGTTATTTCATTGTTGCGTAAATTCATTCCAGACACAGTCAGAATTCCTTGCTATATCGTTGTTATCGCGGGATTCGTTACAATCGTTCAAATGCTTATTCAGGCATTCATTCCCGATTTATACAAAACATTGGGTGTTTACTTAGCGCTTATTACAGTTAACTGCATTATTTTAGGCCGTGCAGAAATGTTCGCAGGTAAAAACTCGGTGGGCAAATCGGCACTTGACGGTATCGGAATGGGTATCGGCTTCACAATTGCACTTCTTTCAATGGCAATTATCCGTGAAGTTATCGGTACAGGCTCATTTGCGGGCAACGAAATTTCATTCCTTGTTGAAAACGGTTTGACAATCGGTTTCCTTGCAAAGGCTCCGGGCGGACTTTTAGTTTACGGTCTTCTCATTGCAGTTGTAAATAAGATTACAAAGGGTAAACTCATCAAGAAGAAAGAATTCTCCTGTGCCGGCTGCCCGTCAGCAGAAGCATGCAACGGCGGTTGCGCAGAAGCAGTGAAGGAGGGCGAATAATATGGAAGTTAAAGCATTGATTATTATTTTGATGTCATCAGTTCTTGTTGACAACTATGTTCTTAACCGTTTCCTTGGTATTTGCCCGTTCCTTGGCGTATCAAAAAAGGTTAATCAGTCGGTTGGTATGGGTGCGGCAGTTATTTTCGTTATGCTTGTTGCAACAGCTGTAACATGGCCGATTCAGACCTTTATCCTTAATCCGCTTAATATGGGATATATGCAGACAATTGCATTCATTCTCATTATTGCTACACTTGTTCAGTTCATTGAAATTTTCTTGAAGAAGGTTATTCCTGCTCTTCATAAGAGTCTCGGTGTTTATCTTCCGCTTATTACAACGAACTGTGCGGTTTTAGGTGTAACAATCAACAATATTACGGACGGATACAATTTCTTAGAATCAATGATAAGCTCATTGGGTGTGGGACTTGGTTTCTTGCTTGCAATGGTACTCTTCTCAGGAATGCGTTCTCGCATCGAAGAGAGTGAAGTGCCTGAAAGCTTTAAGGGACTTCCCGTAACACTTGTAGCAGCATCATTTATTTCAATGGCATTCTTCGGCTTTGCCGGAATTGTTGAAAATATTCTTGCATAAGGAGGGGAAAATATGATACAAAGTATTTTAATACCACTTCTTGTGTTGTCGGCAATCGGCGTGCTCGCAGGTGTTTTGTTGGCCTTAGCATCACATTTCTTCAAGGTTGAAGAAAATGAAACAGTTAAAGCAGTTCGTGAATGTCTTCCGGGTGCAAACTGCGGTGCTTGCGGATTTGCAGGCTGTGACGCTTATGCCGAAGCAGTAGCAGACGGCAAGGCAGAAGCAAATTTGTGTATTCCGGGCGGATCCGATGTAGCAGGTCAGCTCTCAAACATTTTGGGCGTTGAAGTAAGTGTCGGTGAACCAAAGGTTGCTTATGTAAATTGCAGCGGTGACTGCTCGGCGGTTGCTCAAAAAACAGTTTATGAAGGACTTCAAAGCTGTAAAGCGGCCGCAATGGTTTACGGCGGACCGTTCTCCTGCAAATTCGGTTGTATCGGTTTGGGCGACTGTGTGGCAGAATGCCCCGTTGGTGCAATTTCCGTTAAAGATACCCTTGCACATATTGACCCGAGAGTTTGTATAGCTTGCGGCAAATGCGTAAAAACATGTCCTAAGGGAGTTATCTCTTTGGTTGGCGAAGATGTTGTTGTTGCAGTTGCTTGCAGCAATAAAGAAAAGGGTGCAATTGCCCGTAAAAACTGTATGAACGCTTGTATCGGCTGTAAAAAATGTGAAAAGACTTGTCAGCACGACGCAATCAAGGTTATTGATAATCTTGCGGTTATCGACTATGCTAAGTGTGAAGACTGCGGCGAATGTGCAAAGGTTTGCCCAACAGGTCGTTTGAAAGTCGTTGATATGAAAAACGGAGTAATCGGTTGATTTTATGAAGAATAACAATTCTCAAAAAAATCGAAAATTAAGAAATGACATAATCCTTGCTGTCGCTATAATTTTTATAGCGGCAGCGGGGCTTTTGCTTTTCGTCTTGAATAGAGAAGCAGGCTCAACTGTTTCGGTGAAAATTGACGGCAAACAAACAGCGTCATATCCGCTTTCAGAAAACATAGAAGTACCCATAATAACCGGTGAGAATGACGAGCATATCAACATACTCACAATAAAAGACGGAAAAGCGTCAATCAGTGAAGCCGACTGTCCCGATAAGATTTGTGTTGAAACAAGACCGGTGTCATTTGTCGGTGAAACTGTTGTTTGTCTTCCGCACAAGCTTGTTATTGAAATTACAAACGACAACGCCGACGGTGGACTCGATGTGGCCGTTTAGGAGCAATTTATGAAACAGAATATAAGAAGATACTCGGTATTGGGTTTACTGACAACAGTGGCACTTGTCCTATCCTATGTTGAAGCCATATTGCCGCCGATTTGGTCGGCAGTACCCGGCATAAAAATAGGACTTCCCAATATAATAATAATTTTTATACTCTATAAAACAGGGCTTAAAGATGCCGTAACGGTTTCTGCAATCAGACTTTTTTTGGTAGCTCTTTTATTCGGCAATGTTATGACCTTAGCTTACAGTGCCGCAGGTGCAATACTCAGTTTGAGTTTAATGACGCTTTGCAAAAAGTTGAATTTGTTCTCAACGGTGGGTGTCAGCATTGTCGGCGGCGTTGCTCACAATTTAGGTCAAATCCTTGTGGCAATGGCTATTTTTGAAACGAGTCAAATAGGCTATTATATGTTAGTGCTTGCCGTTACCGGAACTGTTGCAGGCGTTTTTGTAGGCATTGTTGCGTCCATTATCATAAAGCGTTTTGAAAAAATCAAATTATAACAAAATTGTAATAGTTTCTGTAAATTTTTCATTGTTAAAATATTGACAGAACTATTTTTTTGTGGGATAATCATCTTGTGAAATTGTGGAAGTGTGTCCACAGAAATAATTAAATTTTCAAAGGAGAAAAACACTATGAAAAAGATTCTTAGTGTAGCACTTGCAGTAGTAATGCTCTTGGCAGTTGTTGCTCTTGCAGGTTGCACAAAAGACAAACCTAACGGCGAACCTAACGGCGAAGCACCCGCTACTCTTAAATTCGGCCTTGGCGTAGTTGCCAACTACGGCGAAGCAAAAGAGACAACAGGTGAATTCAACACAACAGCAGTTGCAGTTCTTCTTGACGCTGATTCAAAGATTGTTTCAATCGACCTTGACACAGCTCAAATTAAACCGTCATGGACAGAAGACGGCAAGAAAGTTGATGTTGAAGACTTCAGAACAAAGTATGACAAAGGCACAGACTACAACATGGCTGCTTTCGGTAAGAAGCATGACGGCAGTGAGGGCAAACCGCTTGAATGGAATGCTCAGGCTGATGCATTTATGGCAGCAGCAAAGGGAAAGACACTTGCAGAAGTTAAAGCTCTTATGGCTGACGACGGTTATGCACAGGGTGACCTTGCAGCTGCAGGTTGCACAATCCATGTTACAGATTTCGTAGCAGCTCTTGAAAAGGCAGTTGCTAATGCTGCAGATTCTGCTGCAACAGCAGAAAACAAGCTTAGCATTGCTCTTGTAACATCTGCATCATATTCAAACAAAGATGCTGACGAAGAAAACGACGGTCTCAACCAGGTTGACACAACAATCGTTGCTGCTGTTACAGATGCAGAAGGCAAAGTTGTAGTTGCTAAGACAGACTGCACACAGGGTAAGATTACATTCAACGCTAAGGGCGAAGCTACATACGATGCAAAAGCTGAAGTTAAGTCAAAGCTTGAACAAGGTGACGAATACAATATGGCTAAATTCGGCAAAAAGCATGACGGTAGCGAAGGCAAGCCTCTCGAATGGTATGCTCAGGCTGCAGAGTTCGACAAGGCTCTTGTTGGCAAGACAGCTGCTGATTTCGCAGCTCTCGCAGGTACTGACGGTTATGCAACAGGCGACCTTGCAACAGCAGGTTGCACAATGTCTGTCGGCGATATGGTAAAAGCTGCCGAAGCTGCTGTAAAAGCATAATTTCAGCATATTAAAAATTCGGGGATGTTGTTAACGCAACATCCTCATTTTTTTAGAGTAATCAAAATAAAGTTTAATTGATAATTAGATTTTCTTTTGACTATTTTTTAGGCGGTGAAAAAATGAAAAGAGTTATTTCAATAGTCTTGATTGCGTCAATGTTATTTACAGTTACGGCACTTTCGGGCTGTGAGAAAAATGAAGAACTTCAAAAGTTTAGTAACTATTATTTTGACTATTTTGATACAGCGACAACAATTGTAGGCTATGAAAAAACAAAAGAAGACTTTGATGCAAATTGTGAAGAAATCACAACTCTGCTCAATGAATATCACCGACTTTTCACTATTTATAACCGCTATGAAGGGCTTAATAACCTTGTTACAATTAACGATGTGAACAACGGCAAGCATGATATTGTCACAGTTGATAAAAAAATCATTGATATGTTAGTTTTCGCAAAAGAAATGTACTCAAAAACCTATGGAAATGTGAATGTGGCAATGGGAAGTGTGCTTAAAATATGGCATATTTATCGAAATGAGGGCCTTGATGACCCTGTTAATGCAGAATTGCCCCCAATGGAAAAACTGATAGAAGCATCAAAACACACCGATATTGACGATTTGATTATTGATACAGAGAATAACACAGTATTTATTCAAGACCCGGATATGACCCTCGATGTGGGTGCAATCGCAAAAGGATATGCCGTTGAACAAATTGCCAAACACCTTGAAGAAAAAGGTGTAACAGGCTACATTCTCAATGTTGGCGGAAATGTTCGCACAATCGGTATGGCAAATGGCGATAAATGGCAAGTGGGCATTGAAAATCCCGATACCGAAAATAAAGAAAAACCGTATATCGAGTTTCTTAAAGTAGCGGGTGAGTCAATTGTTACAAGCGGCTCATACCAAAGATTTTATTATGTGGATGGCAAGAGTTATCACCATATTATTGACCCCAACACCTTAATGCCCGGTACAAAATACCGTTCAGTGTCAGTTCTTACAAATGATTCAGGGCTTGGCGATGCTTTGTCAACAGCATTATTCCTTATGAGTTATGAAGACGGCAAAAAACTTGTTGAGTCAACAGAAAATGTTGAAGCAATGTGGGTTATGAATGACGGTGAGCAACTCTATTCCGACGGATTTGAGGCATATACTTTTGAATATACACCGCAAAAATAGACATTTACTATTGAAAAACGGAAAAATTTCTCTACAATATTATTAGAAGTTTTAGGGAATGTTTTAATGAATATATATGAAGCAAAAAATCTCTTGTTGAATATGGCATAAGAGAAAACTTATCGAAAAAGAAGACAAAATACGGGCTACAAACCCCAATTTTGTTAAGCTGATTATATACCATGTCTATATTCTTTATTCTACACCGTACACGGCACGCAAAACTCCCTCTGCTGATTTCTCGGCAGAGGGAGTTTCAGTTTGTTCAATAATAGATTGAAATTATCTTATTTCATATCCTTAATAGCTGCCTGAACTGCAACGCATAAATGTAGGAATTAAACAGCATTATTTAAGGGATGATTTGTTGTTCAAATCACCCTTTGCCATCATTTTGAGTTTCCATTCAGGGATCATAGGAGTTTTA